>SOKG01000199.1 GCA_004376205.1 Dehalococcoidia bacterium
ATTATATCGTCGATCTGTTCGCTAACGTGCGCGCTGACTGGCTCGGGTTTCTGCACGACCACGGCCTCGCCAGTTCATTGATAGTATTCCTCGACAGCCTTATCGGCATTACTCTCATGCTCATATTCATATTCCCCATAGTGATGATATTCATCTTCTTGGAGAGGCGGTTTATTGCCTGGATACAGCTTCGTCCCGGGCCCAATCGCTGCGGACCATTCGGGTTACTGCAGCCGGTTGCAGATGCCATCAAGTTATTGATGAAGGAACTCGTCATGCCTGCCAAAGGGGACAAAGTGATACACTGGCTTGCTCCTGGGGTGCTGTTCTTCTCCGCGTTTATGCTCTTCGCCGTCTTCCCCATTGGCAGAGCGGCCTTTGACGGTCGGAATATGGGAGCCTTTGCCGATCTTGACATCGGCATACTCTATATAGTTGCCATCGGCTCTCTGGGAGTCTTCGCGATATTCATGGCCGGATGGGGTTCCAACAATAAGTATGCCCTGCTGGGGGCGATGAGAGCGGTAGCTCAATTGATAAGCTACGAGGTACCGATGGTGCTCTCCATCATCGGTGTGGTGCTGATAGTGGGCTCGCTGCAGATGTCCCGAATCGTTGACCAGCAGCCAATCCCCTTTATTCTGCTGCAGCCCCTCGGCTTCCTGATATACTTCTTGGGCGCAATGACCGAGCTCAACCGCTCTCCAATGGACCAAATAGAGGCAGAGTCAGAGCTCACTACTGGCTATTTCACCGAGTACTCGGGAATGAAGTTTGCCACCTTCTTCCTCGCGGAGTATGTCAACACTCTGGCGGTGGCCATCATCGCGACCACCCTATTCCTCAGCGGCTGGAAGGGACCGTTCTTCCCGATATGGGCGTGGTTCGTCGTCAAGGTATTCATCGTGTTCCTGGTTATTCTATGGATGCGCGGGACTCTGATCCGCGTTCGGATAGACCAGATCATGGCGTTTTCCTGGAAATTCCTGCTTCCGATGGCGTTGATCAACCTCTTCGTCACAGCTGGCGAAGTTCTAGTCTGGGATGAGTGGATGTCAGGTTGGAAGAGTTTCCCCTGGCCATTCATATTCGTGAACTGGGCCATCGCAGCAGTGCTCATCGTGCTGTGGTCGAAGCTATTCTTCAAATTAGGAGGAGGACGAGTTGAGGTTGGAGAGGTACGGGCTGGGTATAGCCAAGGGTATGGCGCTAACCTTCAAGCACCTGTTCCGTAAGAACATTACAACGCAATACCCCGAAAAGAGGCTGCAGATGTCGCGCCGGATTAGAGGGCAGCAGTTCGTATGGCGCAGTGACCTCTGCACCGGATGCGCCACTTGTGCCAAGAGCTGTCCTCACGGCATTATTCAGATCGTAACCTCGAAGAATGGCGACAACAAGTATGTCATGGACAAGATGGAGTTCGACACAGGGCGCTGCATGTTCTGCGGCCTCTGTGTCGAAGTCTGCCCGTTCAACGCCCTGTACATGGGACGCAGCTACGAACAGGCTCGATACAGCCGGAGATTACTGTGGGCCGACAAGGAGATATTGATGTCTCCGGATAATGAGCCCAGTGCTTACGGCCATCCCGAGCTCGAGGGACAGATTCCCGAGCAGACCCTCCTTGTTTATGGACAGATATCAAAGGAAATGACAGCTAAAGATGATAACTGAGATAGCTTTTTGGATATTGGCGCTGGTCATGGTGGGTGCTGCACTGGGTGTGGTGTTATCGCGCGACATTTTTCGTGCTGCCCTGCTCCTGGTACTGTGTTTCTTCACCATTGCCGGTATCTACATCACGCTTAATGCCGACTTCCTAGCCGCAGTACAGGTTCTAATCTATGTTGGCGCCATCGGCATGCTTCTGATATTCGCGGTCATGCTAACGCGGAACGTACAACGGGGCAATCCCTTCAACAGAATCAACGGCCCTGCCCTTCTGCTTGCCTTCTTAATCATGATGGTTATTATCTCCGTCGTCGTAGCTACTGACTGGCCCTCCATCACAGAGGTACCTCAACAGGGAGTAGGGGTGCCAGTCGATGAGTCGACTACAGGCCATATTGCCGAAGCGCTTTTTAGTAAAGAGGGTGGGTTTGTACTTCCCTTCGAGATAGCATCGGTGCTCCTGCTGGCAGCACTGGTTGGAGCTGTGGTGCTGGTCAGGGGGAAGGACGAGGAATAGTTATGAGTCTGGGAATTGAGCACTACCTGATCCTTTCAGCAGTTCTGTTCTCCATAGGACTATACGGAGCGCTGGCCAAGCGCAATGCAGTGGCGATCTTGATGTGCATCGAGATCATGCTCAATGCCGTGAACATCGCCATGGTTGCGTTTTCACGGTATCTGGTGCCCGACGTGGTAGTGCTCACAGGACACGTCTTCGCCATCTTTATTATGACCGTAGCCGCTGCCGAGGCAGCGGTGGGGCTGGCGATAATAATCTCCATCTACCGCAGCCGTCAGAGTGTCGACGTCGAGGAGATGGACTTGATGAAATGGTAATCAGAATCTACTTCTCGAGTGCTTGATAAATGTGGACCGAAATCAAGATTGCGCCTAACTTGATGATAGCTGAGATGTGGAAAGAGCTCTTTGAGGCTGAAGGTATTCCCACCAGGCTTCTGCCTGAGAAGCCCGGGGCAGGTGAGAGAGCAAGCTACCGGGTTCTGGTACCCGAGCTTAAGAAACATCTCATCGAGGAAATCCTGAGGAAGGTGTAGATGCCCTCTGGAACTGTTTTATGGGCCATCTTTCTGCTGCCACTGTTCTCATTTATATTCATATCTCTCGTATTAAGGCCCTTCTGCAACGACCGCCCCAAGCTTAGTGGTTACCTCATCATCGCTTGCCTCACAGCCGCCCTTGGTCTCTCAATCTGGGTATTGGCCGACTCTGGCCATTCCGAAATCGAAAGCACGATAAAGTGGGCAGTGGTCGGGGACTTCACGATCAACCTGGGTTTCCTTGCAGACGACCTCACCAAGATAATGCTCATCGTGGTAACAGGGGTCAGCCTCATGGTGCAAGTCTATTCCCAGGGATATATGCATGGCGATCCCGGATACCACCGCTACTTCGCCTTCATGTCTCTGTTTACGGCATCAATGCTGGGGCTTGTGCTGGCATCCAATCTCTTGCTGGTCTATGTGTTCTGGGAAGGGGTTGGCCTCGGTTCATACCTGCTCATCGGCTTTTGGTTTCACAGGCCCTCGGCAGCGGCCGCTGCCAAGAAGGCTTTCGTCGTCACCCGCTTCGGCGACTTCGGATTCCTGATCGCCATACTTATTCTTTACTTCAATACCGGTACCTTTAACATAGGTGAACTCAATCACGCTGCGACGACAGGAATTCTCGCCGGCACAACCCTCACTCTGGCAACTCTGGGGATTTTCTCCGGCGCTGTGGGGAAATCCGCGCAGTTCCCACTGCACACCTGGCTCCCCGACGCCATGGAAGGCCCCACTCCTGTCAGCTCCCTGATCCATGCCGCTACCATGGTTGCCGCCGGCGTGTATCTGGTTGCTCGCACCCTGCCTATGTTTGCAATGTCCGAGTTCACAATAATGTTCGTAGCCGTTATCGGAGGGGTTACGGCAATCTTCGCCGCCAGCATGGGCCTGGTGATGAACGACATTAAGAGGGTCCTCGCCTACTCTACCATAAGCCAGCTAGGATATATGATGCTCGGATTGGGCACCATAGGTGTAGCTATAGCCCATCAAGAGTTAGGGCAGGATGGAGGTGAGGCCTTGCACCATGCTATCTGGCTGGGTATCGGGGTGGGTATCTTCCACCTCTTCAACCACGCCTTTTTCAAGTGCCTTCTCTTCTTGGGGGCAGGCAGCGTCAACCACGCGACCGGCACCTTCGATATACGGCTGATGGGCGGCTTGCGTAAATACATGCCCTGGACGTTTGCCACCTTTCTCATCGGCTCCCTGTCCCTCGCCGGCATCTGGCCGCTCGCCGGTTTCTGGAGTAAGGACGAGGTCGTTGCCCAGTCATTGGAGTACACCTGGCCTCTATTCGTGTTAGCGATCATCACTGTGTTTATGACTGCCTTCTACATGTTCAGAGTGATATTCATGACCTTCGGTGGAGAGTATAGAGGAGGCGAGCAGGAGCATGGTGCCCATGCTCATGGCACACCTCACGAGTCGCCTCGGGTGATGCTGTTCCCCATGGTCATCCTAGCCCTGTTTGCCATTGGCTCGGGATGGGCCTTCTGGGGAGGCGGCGCCTTTGAGTTCCTGACCGAGGGCCATCACCATCTGCACGGCTTCTTCGAAGTTCTAACCGAACCTTTGGTTCTGATCTCGCTAGCCGTCGGCATAGCAGGAATCATTCTTGCATACGCGATGTACAGCGCCAAGTGGATATCGCCCGAGAGGGTAGGGCAGGCATTTGCCCCGATATACAATCTCTTCTCCCGCAAATACTACTTCGACGAGCTTTATGAGCGGATCTTCGTGGTTCGGATATTATACGACGGTCTTTTCCGCCTAATAGACCTGTTCGACATTTACGTTGTGGATGGCATAGTGAATGGTGCGGCTAAGGTCACATTGGTATCGAGCAGCGTTGTTCGCAGAGTACAGACAGGGCAGCTTCAATCATATGGGCTGGCAATAGTGTTGGGGGTGCTGATTATCATGGCTGTCGTCGCTGCTGTATATAGCTAAGAATATCGATAGGAGCCAACAGTTTTGAGTACAGAGGGCTTTCCTTATCTTTCGGTGATCCTCTTCCTCCCCGCAGCAGGAGCCGTTGTAATCGGCCTGTTGATAAAAGAGGCGAGGATGGTCAGGATCACGGCAGCTCTGTTCACCTTCGCTGCTTTTGCCCTTTCGCTGGCGTTGTTTGTCATGTTTGACCGCAGTGACGGCCTCCAGTTTGTGGAGCAGGCGCAGTGGATTAAGTCAATCGGCGCTCAGTATTACCTTGGGGTCGACGGTCTAAGCCTGCCCATGGTAATGCTTACCACCTTCCTCGGATTGGTCGCTGTTTTCGTCTCGTGGAAGATCAACCTCAGGGTGCGGGAATACTTCGCCTGGCTTCTGGTTCTGGAG
>SOKG01000116.1 GCA_004376205.1 Dehalococcoidia bacterium
AGACAAGGAAAGTTGTACGCGAGGGCTATGCCAGGATTGCTAAGCAGGGCAGTTCGTGTTGTGCTCCCCCGAGTTCGTGCTGTGCAAACACTGATTTGGCGCAGGATATCAGTAGGAACATAGGATATAGCGAGGAAGAACTTAAAGCGGTGCCGGAAGGGGCGAATTTGGGCCTTGGCTGCGGGAATCCCGTTGCTCTCGCCTCTTTACGGGAAGGTGAAACGATTCTTGACCTCGGTTCGGGCGCGGGGTTCGATTGCTTTCTTGCGGCTAGCAAGGTTGGCACGGATGGAAGGGTTATCGGCATAGACATGACGCCGGAGATGATCGAAAAGGCACGAGAAAACGCCTCCAAGGGCGATTACGGAAACGTCGAGTTCAGGCTCGGGGAGATTGAGAACCTACCCGCTGCCGATAACTATGTTGACGTAGTCATCTCAAACTGTGTTATCAATCTCTCACCTGACAAGGGAAGAGTCTTTAGGGAAGCATTCAGGGTGCTGAAGCCGGGTGGCAGGCTTATGGTCTCCGACATAGTCTTGCTAAAGGAACTGCCGGATTCCATAAGGAACTCTATCGCGGCCTACGTTGGTTGTCTTGCCGGAGCAATGATGAGGGACGAATACCTGGGGGCCATAGAAGGGGCCGGATTTCAGGATGTAGGGATAGTTGATGAGACATGTTTTCCCATCGAGCTCATGGCCAATGATCCGACTGCATGGGCGGTCATGAAAGATCAAGGAATAGCACTTGAGGAAGTGAAGGGGTTTGCTGGTTCGGTCTTAAGCATAAAAGTCAACGGGGTCAAGCCAAACGGGACACCCTAGCTCAGTGCAAATACAGGCCGGGTTTACTACGGTGAAGCGGCCAGGACAATAAGGCAGCGGTTCTGGGTAGTCCTTTGCGGCTTGCCAAGGCACCGCCAGCAGACGACAAATCCACTGATGGCTCAGGTCATTGTTGGTGTCTGCCCTTCTCTTCTGCCGAGGAATCATCGGCGGCAGTGTCGTCCGGTTCCTCAGCTTTTCTCTCTTTGGTCACGAACAGCCGGGTGATCTGGTTCTCCCTGACCTCGGCCACCAGCAACCTCAAATCGCCATGAACTATCTGCTCCCCTACTTTGGGAAGATGGCCAAAGAGGTTAAGAGCAAAGCCGCCGATGGTTTTGGGGATCACCTTTGCGAAGAGGAAGTCTCAGATATGTTCCTTTAAGTTGGTCTATCTTAGGCCTTCTAGCCCTCGATTGAGCCGGCTTGCTCAGCAACGGGCTGATCATCAGAGGCAATGGGCAACTCCACCACAAAAGTCGCTCCTTCACCAGGCTTGCTCTTGGCATACATGTGGCCACCGTGCTTTTCCACAATACCATAGCAGATGCTAAGACCGAGCCCTGTTCCCTTTCCCACTTCTTTGGTGGTGAAGAATGGGTCAAATATCCTCTTCAAGTTGTCTTCTGAGATGCCAGGGCCGTCATCGGTAAAAGCTATTCGGATCATTTCGCCCACCCTTTGCGTCTTGACACGAAGCTTACCTTTGCTATGGGCCTCTGTCATAGCCTGCTCTGCGTTGCTGACAATGTTTACAAAGACCTGGTGTATCTGATCGAAGTCAGCCATGGTCATCGGAAGGTCGGCGGCCGGTTCCACCAATACCTCTACATTGTTGACCTTCATCCGGTAGGCGTGCAGTTGCAGGCTTTTCTCAATGACTTCGTTGATGGAGACGAGTCGTTTCTCTGGCTTATGCCTGTGGGCAAAGCGAAGCAGGTTAGCGGTGATTCTGGTGGCGCGTTGTGCCTCCCTGTAGATAGTTTCCACATCGCTCTTTGTAGTTTCATCCAGGTTATCCTTGTCTGCGAGAAACTGAGCATACGCCTGGACTGCGGCGAGGGGGTTGTTCAACTCGTGGGCAACGCCTGCTGCCAACTCACCGACTGCAGCCAGCCGTCCAGCGAGTTGAAGCTGCTGCTCCATTCTCTGTCTCTCTTCCTCCGCCCGCTTGCGCTCGGTGATGTCGCGGGCTATCACCAAAACCTCAACGGGGCGTCCATCAGACTCACGCAGGAAAGTGCAGTTTACCTCGACCGGTACTATGGAACCATCCTTGCGATGCAACTCAATCTCCAGCGTCCGCGACCTGGCCAGATCCTTCTGTTTCATGTTTTCCACGGCCAGTTCTCCTGCAAGAACCTTCATGGCAAGCTCAAACGGAGCAGGGGTAAAGACTTCTTTCATGTTCTTGCCCATGGCTTCCTCAACGCTGTAGCCCAGCAGGTAGGTAACAGAAGGACTGATGTAGGTGAGACGCATGTTCAAATCGACGGTCCAAATGACATCTGTCGCGTTATCGGCGAGTAGACGGTAGTGCGCCTCACTCTCTCGCAGGGCCTCCTCCATTCGCCTGCGCTCAGTGACGTCTCTGGCGACTGCGATTACCTCAACTGGGTCTTTACCCGGTATCTGCGAGAGGGAGTATTCGATATCTACAAGGTTTCCGTCTGTTCTTTGGAACTTGCTTATGCTGCGGAAGAACCCGCGTTCCTCTATCACACCGGCGACTCTTCTGGTGAATTCTGTTGGGCTGATGTCGCTCGGGTAGAAGAAACTTGCACTCTTGCCGAGCAGTTCCTCCTTCGGATAGCCGTATATTTCCTCGACCCTGTCATTGCACCAGGTAATTACACCTCCCTTGAACTGGAACACAGCGTCAGTAATATTTCCCACCAATGCCGAGTAGTGTTCTTCTGATTCCCGCAAAGCTTGCTCCATCCGCTTGCGCTCGGTGATATCTCTAATGACCACGGAGGTCGCCGGTTTGCCTCTGTACTCTATAAGTCTTGCTCCAAACTCAACCGAGCACGTTGTTTGATCCTTCCGTGTCAGCGTTATCTCGTACTGTGGCGGCACACTTTCACCGCGACGCCTCCTCGCATGCATTCTTACCAGTTCTTCTACTATTTCAGATGGCAGTAATTCCTGAATGGTCTCCCCGATTACCTCTTCTTGGGTGTATCCAAACATCTCGGCACTTCTTGCGTTGGCAAAGACTACCTCGGAGCCCTGAAGCACACAGTAACCATCATTCATACCCTCTACTAGACGCCTGAATTCTTCTTCCGATTGCTTCAGTCCTTCCTCCGCTTGCTTGCGCTCACGGCGCACCTCTGCTTCACGCAACTCCCGTTCGACGGCGGGGGCAAGTCGCGCCAGATTATCCTTCATTACGTAGTCGCGGGCGCCGGCGCGCATGGCTACCACTGCAGCCTCTTCGCCGATAGCGCCCGAAACGACTATGAATGGCAGGTCGAGCCCTTTTTCCTTCACTATCGCCAACGCGGCAGGCATACTGAAGCGCGGCATGGCGTAGTCGCAGAGGACGATATCCCACGCCTGCTGTTCGAGAGCAGCATTCATGGCTTCGGGCGTGTCGACCCGTTCAAAGGTCGGTTCATAGCCGCCGCGCTGCAGCTCTCGCACCACTAATATGGTGTCGTCTTCCGAATCCTCAACGATCAATACGCGAAGAGGTATACCCATCTAAGCTGCCCTTACCTTTAAGCTGCCCTCACCTTCGGCGGAGCAATGTTCAATACCAGCCAGTACAGCCCCAGCCGCTGCACTGCCTCGCCGAACTGCACAAAGCGCACAGGTTTAGAGATATAGCTGTTGGCGCCCAGGCTATAGCTCTCAATCAGGTCGCACTCCTCTTTGGAGGTGGTGAGGATGACCACGGGGAGGAGCTTTGTCCGCCTGTCGGCGCGGATGCGTCTTAATACCTCCAGGCCGTCTAGCTTAGGCAACTTCAAATCCAGCAGGACAACCTCTGGCATAACGCTGGTGTCACGACCGGCGTAGCCGCCCTCGCCAAACAGGTAGTCCAGCGCCTCGACCCCATCATGTGCCACCACCACCTCGTTGAGAATATTGTTTTTCTCCAGTGCGCGTAGAGTCAGCGTCTCGTCATCGGGGTTGTCTTCCACCAACAGGATGATCTTGTTCTCCATGTGTCACCTCTTTCTAGTTAGAGTGTGAAGTGAAATGTAGCGCCCTGGTCCACTGCGCTTTCGGCCCAGATATTGCCGCCGTAGCGGTGAATGATGCGCTGTACCGTAGCCAGGCCAATTCCAGTGCCTTCGTACTCGTTTGATGAGTGCAGGCGCTGGAAGGCGCCGAATAGCTTGCCAGCGTAGGCCATGTCGAAGCCCACGCCGTTGTCGCGCACGAAATAGGCGGATTGGCCGCCGGTCTCAGCATAGCCGAATTCTATCCTGGCACGCGGCCGTTTTTTGGTGAACTTCCACGCGTTCTCGAGCAGGTTCTCCAGCGCTGCCCGCAGCAGGGTTGCATCGCCTGTGACGACCAAACCTGGGGTGATGATGAATTCCACCCGGCGCTCGGGCTGGCTTTGCCGGAGCTCCGTTGCGATCGTCTGCGCCAGTGCACTGAGATCGACCGTCTCACGGCGCAGCTCGCTGCGTGTCACGCGTGAGAGATTCAGGAGATCATTGATAAGTTCCCCCATGCGCTGGCTGGCTGAACGCACGCGCTGGAGGTAGTCTCTGCCTTGTGTATCCAGCCAGTCGGCGTAGTCCTCCAGCAGCACCTGGCTGAAGCCCTCCATGCTGCGCAGAGGGGCGCGCAGGTCATGCGATACGGAATAGGCAAAGGCCTCCAGTTCCTTGTTGACGGCCTGGAGTTGCGTGGTGCGTTCGATAACCCGCTGCTCAAGCTCTTCATTGAGACTGCGGATTTCTTCCTCCGCCTGCTTGCGCTCGCTGATATCCCTGATAACCACGGAAAGAGCTGGCTTGCCTGCATACTCTATAACCCTGGTCCCGAGCTCAACCGGACGTGTCGTTCCTTCCTTACCTACCAGGGCTATTTCATATTGCTGCGGCACGGCCTCGCCGCGCTGTCTCTTTGCACGCACTTCCGATAAGTCGCTCACTATCTCGGGTGTCAAGAGTTCCTGAACAGTCTTGCCGATCACCTCTTCCTGGGTATATCCGAACATCTCGGCGCCTCTGGCGTTGG
>SOKG01000153.1 GCA_004376205.1 Dehalococcoidia bacterium
TTCGTGAGATCGACATGCAGGTGTTTCTTGAAATATCCGCTCTTTATGCTCATAGCTCTTCTTTCCCTATCTCGGCATAGTGGATGATCTTCCTTTCGCCCTTCTCATAGAACTCAATTTCTTTCATCTGAGTGTAGCTCAAGACATTGTTGAGACGCCTTGATTCACCCAGGGCGGCCTCCGGTATCAGCCTGAGCGCTCCCTTAGGACATTTCTTGACGCACTCTGGGTCTCCTCCGCACATATCACACATGATGGGCAGGTCACAATCTTCATGTGCGTATATCGCTCCGAAAGGACATGCTTCCACGCATTTAAAACAGGAAATGCAGTTCTCCTTGTCCAACTGCACCACGCCCTCAATCCATCGCAAGGCATCAACGGGACATACTTGCGCACATGCCGGCACCTTACACTGACTGCACACAATCGGCATCCTCATCACCGGATGAGGGTATGTGATCAATACCCTTATCGCCGCCTTCTTTGGGTTGTTGACTCCAAAATGTTTGATGGCACATACAAGCTCACAGATGCTGCAACCGGAACACTGTTCCGGGATTACCGTTAGTTTTCTCGACATCAGAACGATCCTCCGCACGATTGGTGAGAGTATTATTATAGAAATGTATCAAAGGGCAGTGGCCCTGAAACAGCAGCCAGAGGCGCTCCCTTTTAGCTACAATTTAGCAAACAACGACTTGCACAAGAAAGGTCAACGAAAGGGTTCCCAGTGAGCAGGATATCTGGCAAAGGCGACATTGTCAACTCCGATAGGCTTCAACCGCTCGTTTCCGCCCATCTTGGACATTCAAATGTCCAGATACTCAAGCATCTGGATGTCTTGACAGCGGTGTCTCAGTTTAATACTATACTGTGCAGGGGTGGGGTCGTGTTAACACTGGCTATTTCAAACCAGAAGGGAGGCTCGGCCAAGACAACCACCGCCATCAATCTCGGGGCGGCGATTGCCATCCTCGGTAAGCGTGTCCTCCTTGTAGATACCGACCCCCAGGGCCACCTGGCCGAGGGGTTTGGCCTCCCTGCGGGCGCTCTGGAGAGGGAGCTGTCCCTCGTCCTCGACGGCAAGCTCTCGCTGCCGGAGATCATAATCACTGTCCGTCCCAACCTCGACCTGGCTCCCAGCAACATAAAGCTATCCTATCTGGAGGCCTCGCTCTTTGCCAGACACCGCCGTGAGGACAAGCTCAAGAACGCTCTGGCAGCAGCCAAGAACAACTACGACATAATCATCATTGACTGTCCGCCCAGTCTGGGCCTGCTCACAGTGAACGCTCTCTCTGCTGCAGAGAGTGTACTCATACCCATGGTATGCGACTTCTACACAATGCTGGGCGTCGGCCTGCTGCTGGAGGTAATCGAGGAGATGAGGGTTGAACTCAATCCCTCCCTGCGTATCCTCGGCATCCTCCCCACCCGCCTTAACCGCACGATCCACGCCCGTGAGGTGCTAGAGCGCACCAAGCTGGAGCTTAAGGACCGCGTTAAAGTATTCGAACCGGCGGTAAACGAGAGCGTGCGCTTCAAGGAAGCAGTCGCCGCTGGTAAAACAATCTTCGAGCACGCGCCCGATATCAAAGGGGCAGAAGCCTATCGAAACCTGGCCAAGGAGATAGCCGATGGACTCTAAAGAGAGAACGCTTGGTACACGGGGCAGTATCTTCAGGAAAACCGATAAAGGCATACCTGAACTCGATCAACCAGCGGAGGAGGTGAAGCACCCTGAGCAGCGACCCTCAAAGCAGCGTCGCATCAAAGCCACCTTCTACCTGAACCCGGAGGATGTACTGGCAATCGATGAAATGCAGAGCAATGAGTTCAGGCGAATAGGCAAGAAACCGGAACGTTCTGAGATTGTTAGCCAGGCCATCCAGGCATTCAAACAACATGCTTAGCTGGCCCAAACCTCGGTCGCGATGGGGGCAGCAGGCTCGGGCCAACTCCCGCATGAGGGGCAGTTGCTAAAGGATTCGGGGACCAACGAACGGCTCATTTCCCTTCTCTGGACGTGGTCTGCCAACACCAATCCCCGAGCGTTGCTTTTGGCAACCATCATATGGTAGACTCATCCTGTCGCACCGTTCGACCAGTATCGCACTAGGTTAGATGCAATGACTTCTAGCTCGAAATCGGTTTCCCAGGGCACAATCACCACCCCGCGAGGGTTTCTCGCTGGCGCCACCCACGCGGGCATCAAGAGCCCAGCCGCCGACTCTCTAGACCTGGGTATCCTCTCCACCGAGGTGCCCTGCGTTGCTGCTGGCGTTTTCACTACAAACAGGATTAAGGCAGCACCGGTGATCCTGTGCCAGCGGCATCTTGAGAACGACGAGGCTCAAGCCATCGTGGTCAACAGTGGATGCGCCAACGCCTGCATCGGCGAGCAGGGGCTGGCCGACGCTGAGGAAGTGGCAGCTATTGCCGCCAGGAAGCTAGGATTGCTGCCCCAACAGGTCCTGGTGGCCAGCACCGGCGTGATCGGCACTGCTCTACCTATGGGGCTCGTTAGAAATGGCATCGAAAAGGTCACCCCTTCCAGAGAAGGCGGGCACGACCTGGCGAGGGCGATCACAACCACCGACACCTTCCTCAAGGAAACGGCGGTTCAGGTGACGCTGGAGCATGGAGAGAGTGAGATAGCCATCGGGGGCATCGCCAAGGGAGCAGGCATGATCCACCCCGATCTGGCAACCCTGCTCTGCTTCTTGACAACCGATGCTGCCGTCGAGCCTGATTTTCTTAAGAAAGCGCTGCGAAAGGCAGTCGATGTCTCCTTCAGCATGATCACCATCGACGGTGATACCAGCCCCAACGATTCCGTAGTCATACTGGCCAACGGGGTCGCTGGAAACAAGATAATCGAGAGCGGTGGGCGAGGAGCGCAGGGGTTTGAAAAAGCGCTGGAGGAGGTTTGCCTTTTCCTCGCCAAGTCGATCGCCCGGGATGGGGAAGGGGCGACCAAGCTCATTGAGGTCACTGTTGACGGTGCGCTAACCGCTGCCCAGGCTCGTAACGGCGCTCGGATCGTTGCAGGTTCATCCCTGGTGAAGGCGGCAGTGCACGGCTCTGATCCCAACTGGGGACGGATTATCGCGGCTCTGGGGAGGAGCGGGGTGGAGATGACGGAGTCCAAGATTGATCTCTACCTCGATGGCCTCTGCCTGATGAAAGGGGGCTGCGCGCTGCCTTTCGATCATGAGCAGGCGAAGTCGATATTGGACAGGGCGGAGGTGCCGATTCGAATCTGCCTCAACCTCGGCGATGGAACGGCCACGGCCTGGGGCTGCGACCTCTCCGAGGAGTATGTTACTATTAATAGCGAGTATACTACCTAGGTTGTGCCATGCCAGAACCAAAGACAAGGCCGCCCTCTGGTAGAAGAGTCGTATTCGGAATCGGGTTTGCATACCTGGGCATTGTTAGTCTGGGCATAGGTCTCTACTACGATTATCTTAATGCAACTCTTACCGGGTTGGCTCTTATCGCCGTGGGGATAGCCATTTATTCTATAGCATCAGCAGCATCAGCCAGGGAATCGTACAGGCGAATGCGAGCCATTGCCAACCTGGTATTTCACGAGAAAATTGCTATTATAGACAGTTATAGGGGAGATCAACAAGGGCAGATCGAACACGATCGACAGGCTGCTCTTGAACTCAGTGAATGGGTTGAACCAAGACTAAGACAGGAGTTTGAAGAGTTGTGGCAGGCGTTCTTTCAGAGGGAGACTAAGCCCATCGTGGTAAAGATCGGGGGCTCGACCCTGGGCAACCACGACACCACGCTTCGGGACGTGGTAACCCTCCAGAAAAAGGGCATTTTCCCGGTGGTGGTTCACGGCGGCGGCAACAAGGTGAGTGAGTGGCTCGAGAGGATGGGAATCTCCACCAGCTTCGTTCGCGGCTTGCGAGCAACGGACGAGGAAACGCTTGAGGTGGTCATCGCCGTGCTTGCCGGCCTGGTCAACAAGGAGCTTGTGGCTGCTATCAACTCGCTGGGGGGCAAAGTGATCGGCATGAGCGGCATCGACGGCGCGCTGATCCAAGGGAAGGTCAGAAGCCGCGATACGGGCTACACGGGCGAGGTAGTGAGGGTCAACCCTGAGTCGGTTATCGCCATCCTCAGCGCTGGATACATCCCTGTGATCGCTCCCGGCGGACTTAAACTGCCCGGTGAGGACAATGACCCGGTCATGCTCCTCAACATCAATGGTGATGTCAGCGCCAGCGAGATTGCGGTGGCGCTCAAGGTCGACAGGCTCATCTTCCTGACCGATGTCCCCGGCGTGCAGGACAGCGAGGGGAAACTGCTACCAATGCTGTCCCCTGCTGAAGCGAGGTCATTGATAGATTCAGGGGTTATTACGGGAGGGATGATCCCCAAGGTCGAGGGATGTCTCCGCGCCCTCTCCAGTGTCACCTCGACCCAGATCATCGATGGGCGCACCGAGGGAGCGCTGCTCGCCGCTGTCGAGGGCAGCGGCAACGGCACCACGATTGAATAGGAGGCTGCTATGACGTGGTATAGACCAGATAACGGAGGCAACCGGCAGGGACAACCCAGGTGGCCAGACATTTCACAGGTACAAGTGAGCATCCCACCCAGGCTGGCCAGGGTAGCCAAGTGGTTGATAATCCCTGCTGTCCTGATAGTGCTCTTCATTATCTTCAACGTGCTGAAGGGCGTTTGGACAGAGTGGCTCTGGTTCTCCAGCCTGGGGTTTGGCAGCGTCTATAGCAAAATCCTGGTTACCAAGATCAGCATCTTCTTCGTGGCCGCGTTCGTTTTCCTCGTCCTGTTCGTAGGAAACATGCTTTTGGCGAAGCGCCTGGGCCCAAAGGCTGGTATCCCCGTCGTCGCCGCAGAAACACTGAAGAACCTACGCAGGCTGTCGATAGCGGTCATAGTCCTCGGGGCAATCATGTTGAGCATCATCTTCGGCTCAATCGCTCAA
>SOKG01000106.1 GCA_004376205.1 Dehalococcoidia bacterium
AGCTCCTCCAAGACAACCCCTCGAACTCGGATGCCGGGATACCGCTGGGCGACATCTCCCTCCAGCAGCGGAAGTTAGACAGGGCTATCTCTGAGTACGAACAGGCTCTGAGCTTGGATGAAGATCAGCCGAAAGCATATATGGGCCTGGGGCTGGCCTACATGGAAAAAGAAAACGCCGATCGAGCAGCGGCCTACTTGAACCAGGCGGTGGCCCTCAGCGAGGAAGCGGAGTTCGCTCATGCGGATGTCTCCCTGGCCACACTGCATTATTACCTGGGGAAGATCTACCTGGGGGACGGCGAGTTGAACCTTGCCTTCCAGGAGTTGACCGAATCCCTCGCCTTCAACCGGGTCAATGCCGATACCATCTTCCTCCTGGGACAGGTCTATGAGGCCCAAGGTGATGAGGCCACGGCCGAGGCCAACTATCTGCGGGCGCTGAGCCTAGTTCCCAACTTCGCCGAGGTCTATGCCCAGCTCAGCAACCTCTACCTCGCCCAGGGAGACGAGGTCAGCGCAGCCTACAATCAGGCTATGAGCGATCTGTTCTCCGGCTCGGTAGCTGAGGCCGTAGAGCAGCTCAATGCCATTGTGGCTTCCATGCCTGAAAAGGCTGAGGCCTACTGGGGCCTGGGTTGGGGCTATGAAAAAATGAACATGAGAGATGAGGCCATCGCCGCCTACCAGGAGGCGGTGAGCATAGACCCGCAGCACCGACTGGCGCGTGGAGCGCTGAAGCGGCTGGGGGCTGGTGCGTACTAGGAGTGAGCTATGGGCGAGGAAGCAGTTTGGTTCGTGAAATCTGAGGGTGGCTACCAGACGATCCCTGTTGTACCTCAAAGGCAACGCCCGAAGTGGCGCAGGGTGCTCACCTTCGTCTTGCTGCTACTATTGCTATTTGTCGTTACGGCCATCGCCATACTGGTGCTCTGCTACGAGGAAGGGCGGGAGGCGCTCTTTCCTGCCCCGGCTGGCGTAGCGGTGCCCCACTTTGTCTTCGCCATTGACGGTATCGCCCAGCCGGTGGCGGTGGCGGTAAGCCCGCGCGGCGACCGCATCTTCGTAGCTGAGGGAGCCGGCAACCGGCTCATCCGTATCTTCGACCGTAGTGGGGACTATCTTACAGCCATTGAGCTCCCCCGAATTCCTCTGGAAATGCGAGCCCCCGATGCCCTGGCTGTAGGGCCTGACGACCGCCTCAACGTCGTCGACAGCTTCCAACACGAGGTGCTGATCTATACCCTGGACGGGGAATTCGTAGGCACATTTCTACCCGACAACGACCCCGATTTCGAGTGGGTGCCCACGGGCATGTTCCTGGACGAGGCGGGCAATCTCTACATCACCGACCAGACCAAGCACCGACACCGGGTGATGGTCTTTGACCCCTCGGGAAATCTCTTAATGAAGTTTGGGCTTTCCGGCATAGGCGAGGGCATGTTCCTCTTCCCCACCGATATCCTGGTGGACGGGGGCGGGCAGATCTTTGTGGCCGATACCAACAACAGCCGCATCCAGGTCTTCGACTCCAACGGTGAGTTCCTGCAGCTTATCCATGGTACCGATTTGTCCCTGCCCCGCGCCCTATTTATGGACGGCGATGGTCGGCTCCATGTGCTGGATAGCCTGGGCCACTCTGTCACCGCCATCAGCCTGGGCGATCGCCCCGGCATAGAATACCGGTATGGTGTCCTGGGGCGAGATGCCGGCGAGTTCTATTTTCCCTGTGACCTAGCCCGTGACGAAACGGGGGGCATCTACATCGCTGACCGTTTCTATAACCGTGTCCAGGACTGGTCTTTCTAAAGGATTCGGCCAAACCATCCCGAGAGATTTCGGGGTTTGAGATTTAGTAGAAAGGAGGTGAGCTAGAATGAGAACGACTGTGCCCGTGATGGAAGCGCTGCGCCTTCTGGTAGCGCTGGGCCTTCTGGTAGCGCTGGCTTCGTTCCTGAGCGGATCCCTAGCCCTTGCCGAGCCAGGGTGGGGGAACACAACCGAGGAATGCCTAGACTGTCACAAAACGGGTGATTACGACATTCCGTTCTACGCCGACGCAATCGACGCATACCATGAGGCACATGACAGCTCAGTGGGAGAGTGCCTGACTTGCCACGAATACGAAGGTGAGTCCATTCACGGCCCGTGGACAGAGACCCCTGAGGCCTGCGCCCGGTGCCACCGGACGCACTCGGCCGTGGAAGACGACCTGCTGACCATGGGCAAAGATGAGCTGTGCCTGTTCTGCCATGGCTCCGCCGCGGGGCTGGCCCAGACCAACGTGCTCGAGGGCATCCTGCGTTCCACCTCGGAGCCATTGCGTGGTGGCGGCTTCGAACAGGCCACCATGAACACCGACACCAACGTGGGTGACTTTGACCATGGTGAGTGGATGTTTCCGGTGGGCTCTGGGGCTGCCGGTAACGTGACCTCCAAGCACACCCTGGGTGTGGATGCGAGAATCTGGGGCTCCTGGAACGACGAGGGCTTCTCGGCAACTCCCGACGCTGGCGATACAAATACCAGCTTGCAGTGCGTGAGCTGCCATGACCCCCATGCCTACGGCATGACCTACCGCATGCTGACGCGCCGGCCGGAGGGTGCGGGCGTGGCCAAGCATCCCGGGAATACGAGTGATCCCTGGGAGCAGCGGGTGTTCGTCACCGACCAGTTGACCTACGCCGAGCATAACCCGATGTCGGACATCCTGAGCTATACCACCGAGGACTACTCCAACCTGGAGATAGGCAACAAGACCTGGGATGGCGACGAGTGGGTAGTGACGAAGTTACCCGATACCACCTATGCGGCGCCGGATGTCCTTGATGACGACGGCGCTGTGATCGAGGTGTACTACGGTGGGACGCCGTATCCCATGTATAGCCAGCAGCTCACGGAGTGGTGCGCCTCATGCCATGACCGCTACCATGCCGTAAAGGTGGGCTATACGACGCCAGGCAGTACCGACTCGGGCGACGCCATCTTTGCCTACCGGCACAAGACAGGCGATGATCCCCCGGTATGGGACCCTGTGGACGAGAGGTACGAGAGCAACTCCTGCGGGTGGAGCTGCCACAACAGCCGGCACCTCAACTGCCTGGAGTGTCACGTTGCCCACGGCACCATCTCCGACATGACGCCGTACGTGACAGCTATGCCCTGGCCGGGCGAAGGCGGCGGAGGCTATGACCAGCTCGGCAATGGTACCCACCTGGGCGAGGGATGGCTCGAGGTCGATCCCACGCTCGGCGGCAACGCCACCGACTGGGACGACGACATTCGCAGCAACCTGCTGCGTATAGACAATCGCGGCGTGTGCCAGAACCCCGCATGCCATCCGAAGGGCACGGCGAGCTACCTAGATGCCTACGATGACCATTAAGCTCTGAGGGTTCAAGGGGAGGAGGGGCTGGAAGAGCCCCTCCTCCCTCCCCGGAGCCCGTGGGTGGCACAGTGGAGGATGCCTTGACGAGGAAGAGAGCAGTAGTCATCGCCGTGCTGGTTGGCCTTGCACTTGGACTTGGTGCGCTCGTTGGTTGGCAGCTGGCGACCTGGGCGAAGGAGGAGCCAGCCCCAGTCCCAATGACGGGGGATTGTCTCCAGGCTGGCTGTCACGCGGTAGTCAGTAATGGAGCCGCCATCTACGTGGCGGTAGGCCAAGAGGAGTTGCGCCCCGGGGCGCCGGTCACGGTGACCGCTGGGACGTCGATAGAACTTGACTTCTACTTTGAGGACATAGTGGGAAAGCGACAAAGTCTACCGATAATCGAATGGTTCCTCCCGCGGGATCCCTATACGGCCGTCGGGATGGAGCTAGTTATGGACCATGAGTGGACGGTGTCGGTGGGAACAGTGACCAGTCCCCAGGGCTGGAGTCCCGCCTGGCAGCGGGGGGGCAGCGGTCGGGGGGAGCTGCGTATCACCAGCTGGCAGCCCATCGAGGATGTGGCGGGACGCTACTACCTGGACTTCAGGAATTCGTCCTGGACACCATCTACCGACCTTCCTGCACTGGCTGTTGACGCTGGGGATGGTAGCGCCGCTGACCTCGATGGCGTCGCGGAGAGGATGGGCGCAGATGCCATCATCTGGGTCCCTCCCGAGACCTCCCCAGGCCGCTACGAGATCGTTATCGCTGGCGTGGGGCATGACAGCAAGGGGAGGAAGGCTTATGTCGCCCAGACGATCGCTGTGGATGTAGCACCAGCGGTTGCCTTTGTGTCCAGTGCTCCCGCGCCACCCGACGGAGGCTGGCTCTACACAAATCTGTGCTCCTCCTGCCATTCTGATACTCCCGAGGAGAAGGGGAGGCTGCTGAGGAGAGGCACTGATCGGATATCCTGGGTCATCAACTGGGGCACCGGGGACATGGAGTCAATCCGTGGGTTGACCGAAGAGGAGGTTGAGGCGATTGTGGACTATGTTCGAGCAGGAGCCGGGGTAGTTTACAGCCCTCTCCCCTATGCGCCTCATCCAGTGGAGGGCCCGGTCTGCTCCTCATGTCATGGAGCGGGCGTGGCGAAGCCAGCTCCCGCAAGCCACGCTTCATTCGTCCAGGACAGATGCGCGGCCTGCCATAAGGCATCCCCAGTGTTGGTCACTGCCGACACACCTCAGGTAGCCCACCCTGCACAGGGGCGGGCCTGTCTGGAGTGTCATCGTCCAGACGGAGCGGTGCCAGCGTCGGCCCTTCATGAAGGATGGGGAGAGGACATTTGCCTGGTATGCCATGAGGTAGCGCCTGAGATGGCAGGGGTAGTCTTATCTGGTGTGCTCCACCCTGTGGAAGGGGACATGGATTGCTCTTCGTGCCACGGCTCCAGCGGGATGCGGCCCATGCCCCAGGATCACGAGGGGCGGGAGGATACAATGT
>SOKG01000102.1 GCA_004376205.1 Dehalococcoidia bacterium
AACCCCCGACCTCTGCGATGCGAACGCAGCGCTCTCCCAGTTGAGCTATATCCCCGTTTTCACCGTCCTGACGATAACAAAAGCCAGCTTTATCACTCGATGCATCGAGAACAGTCCTTTCAGACCACTGGCATCTACGAGGATAGCAAAAGCTGCTGTTTCTGTCAAGCAAAGATGCACTCAAACTGTATCTAGCGGTGGTCATTTGCACGCCCCGATGGGGGCTTTGTCCGCTGACCTCAAGGGGTGTGGAGTCATAGCTCCCGAGGCTAATCTAGCGTGGGTATTTCTTTCTCTGCCTGTTGTTTTCAATCGTCCGTAATTTTCGCTCGTTGGTGCCGAAGTGATGTGCTATCTCATGCCATACCACTCTTTTGATCTCCTCTTCAATCTCACCCCAGGAGTGGCAGCGGGCTTCGATTGGCTTGCGAAAAATGGTTATCTTGTCGGGCAGCACCATCCCGTAGCCTCTGTCTCGCTTGGTATGAGGCACTCCCTCGTAGAGGCCCAGTAGCCCGAAGCGGCTCCTGATGCCGGAACTGGCGAGTTGCGATGGGGTTGGCCAATCCGCTACAACTACGTCGAGGTTCTCAAGCTTGTCGTGAAATTCCGGTGGCAGCTCGTGAATAGCCTTCATGACTAGGTCATAGAACCGTTCTCTCCGCAATGCTGCACGCGCCTGGGCATCGCGGCTTCTAGGTCCGGCATTTCTTTCAGGAGGGCTGTGTTCCTCTGACATCGGATTCGGCCTGTGCCTTCAGATTTTCCCAAGCTGGACGATATGCGCCTCAGCTTTGCCCGCGTTGATATCAACGAGGGCTACCGTACCTAACCTCGGTTGATAGTAGGGAAAGGTTGCGCTGCCGGGGTTCACCAAGAGGGACTCTCCGACAGTCTGTACGATATCCCTGTGGGTATGCCCAAAAACGACGATATCGGGTGCCTTCTCAAGATTATGCCTTTCCGGGTGTTCAATCAGGTCACGCGCCCAGTACTGGGAAGAGTGTATTACGTACAATGAAAGACCCTCAATGGTCAGGTTGTGCGTCTCCCGTAGCCGTTCATCTCGTATCCCGTAGTCGTCGTCACCTCTAGCTGCAAGTGTGGGAGCGATACTCTGCAGTTCGTCCAACACGGAAACAACATATATGTCTCCAGCGTGCAGAATCAGGTCTACACCGTTGAAAACCTCCAGTACCTGGCGAGGAGTGGCCTTTGCCACGTCAGGGATATGCGTGTCTGAAATCAGTCCAATTCTCATGTGATAGTCTTTGGTGCTCTTCGTACGACAGGCGGAAGAACGTTCGCAGCTCTTTCCTCGGCCTAACTGCGACAACTCTATTATGCCTTACAATGATGTCCGCAAACAAGGGGCTTGCGAGCCTGTTCCGCTGCTCTTGTGTGACTTTGGCCCCGGCATCACCAACGTTTTCCAGGAAATGAGCCAGCCTATCCAAAGTCCCTTTTTGGCCGGCCACAGTTACCATCCGCAACGAGTTCGCCGAGGTAGAGGCGATTGCGGTACTATTTCGCCATCCATAATCCTCCGAAAGAACCATTTATAGTTGATGCTGGGCATGATAATGTTTGTGTTAGAAAGGGATACTACTGATATCTCCCCCATCCCCATAGGTAGGTAGGGAGCGGAGGCAAGACGTGGCAACAAGAAGGAAGTCAGTGCTGAACAAAGCTCATCCCACAGCCAGTGACATCGCTGAGCGCAAGCAGGACTGGAACACGCTGCCTGAATCCGAGGAACGCTTCCGAGCGCTTATCGAGAACTCTTCGGACGCTATTACTGTATTGAATGCCGACGGAAGTCTACGCTACGAAAGTCCGTCGATGACACGCATCATGGGTTATGAACCGGGAGCGACTATTGGCAAAACCTCCTTTGAACTCATTCATCCAGATGATATGCCAAGTGTAACTGACTCCTTTGGTCAACTATGGAAGAATCCTGGCGGCACTGTTCAGCTTGACATACGTGTTCTGCATAGGGACGGCTCGTGGCGCACACTTGAGGTTATAGCCAGGAATCTTTTAGACGATCCAGTTGTCGCGGGCATTGTGGTCAACCAACGTGACATCACCCAGCGTAAGCAGGCGGAGGAGACACTGCGGGAGAGTGAGGAGAAATACCGGACCATTCTTGAAGACATAGAAGATGGTTACTATGAAGTAGACGTTGCCGGAAACTTCACTTTCTTCAATGATCCTATGTGTGAAATGATTGGATATTCCAAAGACGAAATGATGGGTATGAATAATAGGCAGTACATGGATAAAGAGAATGCCAAGAAAGTGTATCAAGCATTCAATCGAGTATACGCCACTGGGAAACATGCCGAAGAATTTGGCTGGGAGATCATAAGAAAGGATGGCACAAAGAGATTTATTGAAGCCTCCGTTTCCCTGAAAAGGAATTCAGAAGGTGAGCCGATCGGGTTTCGCGGTATTGTCCGCGACATCACCGAGCGCAAGCAGATGGAGGAGGCACTGCGAAAATCGGAGATGAAATTGAAGCGTTATCTAGAAAGCAGCCCAGATGGTATCTATATCAACAACCTGGAGGGGACTTTCCTGTATGGTAATAGGGAAGCCGAAAGAATAACAGGGTACTTAAGGGATGAGCTCATTGGAAAAAGCTTTCTGGAAGTCGAGCTTCTCCCCCCTGAGTATCTGTCAAAGGCAGCCCGAACGCTGGAGGATAATAGGGCTGGAAGGCCCACCGGCCCGCTTGAGTTGGAATTGATAAGGAAAGACCGCAGTCGAATATGGGTTGAAATATCGACATATCCCATAGGTGAGGGTGAAGATAACGTCGAGGTTATAGGAATCGCCCGGGATATTACAGAGCGCAAGCAGATGGAGCAGGCGGTTCGGGATAGAAAGGAACAATACTTAGCGTTGGTCGAAAACCTGAGTGACGCCGTGTTCTATTTCAGGGGCGGAGTTGTTGTTTGGTGCAACGATAAGGTGAGCCAAATATACGGTCATACGAAAGACGATTTCTTCGGCAAGGATATAAGTTTCTTCCTATCAGATGAAACTGACCGCCTGAAATTCATTAAGGAAGCATATGCGGTGATGAAAGAAAGAGGACATTTCAGTGGCACAACCAAGGCTAAGGCAAAGGACGGAAGTCTTGTAGATATCGAATACTCCATCTCAAAGATACCCGGGAAATATCCAGCTGAGGTAGTAGCAGTCGCCAGAGACGTCACCGAGCACAAGAGGGCAGAGAAGGCACTGGAGGAGTCGGAGGAGAAATTCAGGCGTTTGGTCGAAGAAATGAACGACGGCTACTGTGTGCTTCAGGGGTCCAGGGTAGTGTTTGCCAACGCCAGAGGCGCCGAGATGTTCGGATATACCCAGGAAGAGGTGATCGGCAGGACTGTTCAGGAACTCTTGACACCTGAGATAGTGAGCGACTTATCAAAAGTGCGTGCAAAGAGACAGCGCGGCGAGGCCGTGCCGCAGCAATACGAAACACTCCTGGTAGGTAAGGAAGGAACGACACGTCCCGTTGAGCTTGGCACCAGGGTCATAGATTATGCAGGCAAGCCAGCCCTCTCCGTGGTTCTCAGGGATATCAGCGAGCGCAAGCGGGCAGAGGAGACACTGCTGCTCAAAGAAAAGGCCATTGAGAATTCTGTTAGCGCTATTGCCATGTCCGATATGGAAGGCAGGATAACGTATTTGAACCGAGCCTGCATGAGATTTTGGGGAGGGGCCAACAAAGAGGAGCTACTTGGAAAACCCTACTGGTTATTATTGAAGTCTGATGACGTTGTTAAAGACATAGCAACAGCAATGTTCAAGAACGACGCCTGGGAGGGAGAACTGGTCGCGGCAAGGAAAAATGGCGAAGAGGTTACTATTCAAGTCTCAGCGGGCATGGTGAGAGATGAACATGGGAATCCTATCCAGACTATTTCCTCTTTCCTTGACATCACCGAGCTTAGGAGACTGGAGGAAGAGAAACAAAGGATGGAGGAGCAACTTCAAATCACCGGGCGGCTGGCTGCAGTTGGTGAGTTGACAGCGGGCGTCGCCCATGAGCTGAACAACCCTCTGGCCGCAGTCCAGGCGTACGCCGAGCTTCTGAGTGACAAAGATGACCTCGATGAAACCACAAAGAGTGATGTAGAGACTATCTACAAGGAAGCACAACGTGCCAGCAGAATCACCAGTAACCTGCTTTCTTTTGCCCGCAGATATAAACCCGAAAAAGGCCTCATCTCTATCAACGATGTCTTTAAGAAGAGCCTGGAACTCCACGCCTACCGCATGAAGGTCAGCAACATAGAGATAGTGACAGACCTGGACCCCGACCTTCCCATGCTCATGGCTGATTTCCACCAGATGCAGCAAGTTTTCGTTAACATCATCACCAATGCTGAGCAGGCCATGACTGAAGCACACGGAAGAGGAAGTCTTCATGTCAGGACGCAAATTGCGGAAGAAACGATCCAGATAACCTTTACTGATAGTGGGCCAGGCATCCCAGAGGACAACCTGAAGAGAATATTTGACCCATTCTTTACCACCAAAGATGTGGGAGAAGGAACTGGGCTGGGTCTCAGCATTTGCTACGGCATTGTCCAGGAACACGGTGGCCACCTGTATGCCAGGAGCAGGCCTGGCCAGGGAGCAACCTTTGTAGTGGAGATACCTGTCATCTCCGAAGATCATCTAATCGGTGAAGAAGTTGACTCAACCCACTACCTGCAATCTACACCTCGCCACCTGTAATGTCTCATAAAGGCGTCCGGTACCCGTCGGGACGCGGCCGCCTTAGTCTGCTACCGCTGCCGGACCATTCAATTCCTTGCTGTAGCTAATGATCTGTCAAA
>SOKG01000291.1 GCA_004376205.1 Dehalococcoidia bacterium
GCGCGGGACCATAAAAGGCACGGCGGAGGTTGGTGGGGACTTGGCCTCAGTGGCAAGGAATTCAGTAGAGGGAGCCATTGAGGGCGCAAAAGGGGTTGCAGTAAGTTCAGAGGAGGCAGCATCCGCAGCTGCTTCGGGAGCGGTGGAGGCAGCGAAAGAAGTTGGTGAAGCCGCTGTCAAAACCGTCACTGACGCCGTCTCCGGGACAATCTCTGGAGTCAAAGTAGTCATTAAGTCTCCCTTTAAATAGGAAGGGGATACAAGCTCTTGTGGCGACCAGCTAGCCCGCTGCATTAGACGAGGGCGCTAGTGCGCCGCGTCGATTCTGCTTGTCAGCGGGTTATGGTGCTTTGGCGGGGGACGCGCTATGGAGTTGCACAGGGGGCGGGCATTCTCGATGTCTGCTCCCTGATGTCTTGTGCGCCTATTGCTACACGCGATTTGTAGTTCACACTTCGCCGACCTGGGAACTCAAAGCAGGCAATGTGGAATTTAACTAAGTTTCGTCTTCGGGATACTGGAAGGCGCGTGAGCGACAGATTCCAGCGGATAAGAGCACGCCTGCTTGCGATCCCTGCGGTGAAATTGGTGGTTCGCACGGTCCAGGAACTAGGGGCTGATGACGCCTCACACATGGCAGCTGGCGTAGCCTACTACGCGATTCTTTCATTGTTTCCGCTCATGCTAGGACTCATAGCTGTCCTTGGCTTGTTCCTACCCTCTGAAACCGTCCAGGAAGAGCTATTTGAGTTCTTTGAACGCAATCTGCCAGGCGCAACCGACGTGCTGAAGCAAAACATCGAAGATGTCATACGGTTGCGGGGTGCGATCGGAGTGGTGAGCTTGGTGCTCCTGTTCTGGTCCGCCAGTGCTATGTTTGGCGCCATAAGCCGGGCCATCAATCGTGCCTGGGACATCCACCGCGACCGCCCATTTCACATAAGAAAGCTGCGCGACATAACCATGGCTTTCGGTACGGGTATACTATTCGCTCTATCCGTCGGAGCGACTTCGGCTTTGTCCATCCTGCCCTCTACAGATCTTCCTGTGCTTGGGGCAGCTGCCAACGTTGGGACCAGGATTTTCGCGTTCTTGCCCAGCCTTGCTATCTTCCTCCTCCTGTACAAATTCATTCCTAACACCAAAACCTACTGGCGCTTCGTCTGGCCTGGGGCTCTGCTCGCCGCTATCTTTTTTGAAATCGCCAAGAGCTTGTTTGTTCTCTACCTCGACCGCTTTGCTAACTATGAGCAAGTCTATGGCTCTGTAGGCTCTGTCATTGCTCTACTTGTGTGGATCTACTTTTCTGCGTTCATTCTCATCTTGGGAGCGGAGTTCAGCGCCGAGTATGGCCGCATGCGCAGAGGCGTCGGCCGCGGTATTACACTAGCGGCACAACCAGAGGAACCTGAAGAGACTGATTCGCCTGGTTGACGGGTGACAGACTTAATACGGCTGTTCCGTACCTGCAGCCTGTTGAAGTCCTTCATAATACCTGGGAAGGCCCAGGAGGGACTGGCCTCCATCCACGTAGATGATTTGGCCGGTAACCCAGTCAGCATACTCTGAGGCGAGAAAGAGGGCTACTTTTGCGATGTCTTCTGGCTCGCCGAACCTACCCTTGGGCGTGCGATCCAGAAAGGCCTCTTTCAAACCAGGGAGATTATAAAACCCCTCGGTCAAAGGGGTTATGGTGCTCCCGGGACCGATGGCATTGACATTAATCCCCCGTGGGCCGAGTTCCAGGGCAGCCGCCCGGGTAAACATGAGCAACCCTCCCTTTGACGCGCAGTAAGCGGCAATGCCTGTAGTAGGTAGGGTGGAATTGACGGAAGCGATGTTGATGATCCGCCCCTGTGTGCCCTTCTCAAGCATGAATTTGGTCACTTCTTTGGCACAGAGAAAAGCGCCCCTGAGGTTGATATTGATAACCGTATCCCAATCCTGGACGGGCGTCTCCCAGAAATAGTTCATTCCACCAAGGCCTGCATTGTTGACCAGGATATCGATGGCATTGAACTTCCGCAGGGTCTCCATAACCATCTTCTTGACCTCTTCTTCAACGGAAACATCGGCAACGATTCCGCAGACTTTATCCCCAAAATGGCCTTGTAGATCATCGGTCGTCCTTCTCAGTGTCTCTTCGTTTCTATCAGAAATAGCAACCTTTGCCTCTGCATCGAGGAAGGCCTTGGCTATGCCCAGCCCAATCCCCTGAGCACCGCCTGTAACCAGGGCCACCTTATCCTTGATCTCTATCCCCATCTCCATCCCTCCTTTTCCGTTCTATCGGGCGATACAGCGACGATTTGATCTTCTTGGAAAAGCAAGCGGGCTATCTCCGCTGGAGTCACGGTGTTGGGAGAGGTCCCTGCTAGCCCAGGCGAAGAAGCGTGAAGGGGTTGTTCAACTACCCCTTAAGAAATCCAAGACTTCTCTATTAAATCTGCCTCTCATTCCCAAAAAGAATGCATGCGAGCCACCATCAACTTTGACTAGCGTGGCATTCGGTATCCTGTTTGCTATCACTTCGGATGAGCTAGGCCTAATGAGTCTGTCTTGGGTTCCCATGATTACCATGGTTGGTGCTTCGATCATGTTTAGCCTGTCCAGCGTGTCGTGCCCCACAATAGCTTCAAATTGCGCAGCTACGCCCTCAGTCGCCACCAATCTGGCATAGACCTTAGACAGGGGGACGACACTCATCCTATACAGCCTGCTGTTAAAAGCCAGGGAGAATACAGTGCTCAGCACCTTCTCAATAGTCAGGCTTCTCAAGTCATTATCGGAGCAGTCCTCCCCGAGACCCAGGGCTTTCGCGTACTCTGGAGAATGTCCGCCTGTCTCATCCGTGCGAGCAAAGGTGCACCCCAGGACAAGTTTCCTCACCCTTTTAGGGTAGTTGATGGCAACCTCCTGCGCAATCATGCCACCCATAGACACGCCCAATATATGAGCCTTATCAATGCCTAGATGGTCCATCAAACCGATGGTATCATCCGCCATTGACCTCATCGTGTAGGGCCCGCTCGGTTTGTCAGAACCTCCGACACCTCTGTTGTCGAAGGAGATTACCTGGAAGTATTTCCTGAAGGCAAGCCTCTGGAAAATCCAGCCCATCTGTGTCCCGGCGAATCCCATTATTAGAACCAAAGGCTCACCCCGCCCGTCGACTTTGTAGCTGAGATTGATTCCATCCACCCTCGTCTTCGCCATTATCCTCCTAAGGGCACCAAAACGCTTCTGCTACAGACTCCTCGTGGCATTATACCACCAATCGCAGGTGAACATCACAAGCTACTGGCATGAGAAGACAAAGAGGGAAGAAACATGGGAGGCAGGGGCAAATGGCTCTAAACCCGTCCTCTCAGGAGACTTGTGCTCATCCACATGCGGTGGGGGGCTTGACAAAATCGACAAAAAGTGGTAAAAGTCCATAGTCCGTTGTTAACACCTTGGCGGACTAAGACCCCAACGGATTCAGGCTTTGGCAGTCCGTCAGTCCATGAGGAGGAGCAGGTAGAGAGATGGCTAACAACCACATTACGTTTAAGGTGACGCTGAAGGTGGATGAGAGGTGGGCCAGTCATCTGAACGAAGATGAGTTGGTGGTGTACCTAAAGGAAAGGTTGAACAGCAGCGTCGGTTTCAGGGGGCAGGTCGAGAGGTTTAGCGTAGTTGGTAACAAAGCCAAAAGAGAGTAGATCAAAACACTCACCCGCTACGTAGCCTCTCGTCCTGCAAAAGTCACCTGGTGGCCTCAGCTTCTGATGCTGAGGCTACTGACGATATGCCGCAGGACTTAGCAAGGCACACCACGGGAGCTGTGACTGCGGCGCCCTCCAGTGCTCCATGCAATCCTCAAAGGGGACCGACCGAGCATTTCGTCGCTCTATCTCCACGCGCGGTAAGCAGAGTCTCCTGTTTTCTTAGCTATGCCCAGCAAAAACAAGCCCTGATTTGGATTCAAGGGCTTGTGAGCGAACTGTGGAAAGCTGCCAGGCTAGCATTGCTTACTGTTGCGGTGACGTGGTAGAATCGTGGGGGTTTTCAGAAGCGAAAAGGCCCCGCTCGCATGGGGTGGAAAGGAGAGTGGACCACCACCAGCGGGCGGGGATTGGCTGGGCGTCATGTCCAGCCTTTTGTTATACCATTTGCCAGGTTACTTGACAAAAATCTCAAAGCTGGGGGGTGCCAATAGACAGAGCTGTGTGTTAACGCGTCCCACACGCTGTAAGGGCTATGCCAAGGGTGCCCTGAGTGGGTCCCAAAGCGGTGAACAATGAGCAAAGCCACAGAGGCTCTCACAGAGCGTTCAATTTGAATAGATTCCTGATGGGCCCAGTCTCTCGGATGAGGTATCCTCACGGCGGCGGCCCCACCTGCGGTCGGGCTGGACCGGAACCCAGCCGTTGCGCACCGCGAGCATCACTGCATGGGCTCTATCGTTAGCATTCAATTTGCGCATTATGGAGCTGACGCGATTCTTGATAGTCTGCTCGCTGATGCCCAAGATGGTTGCAATTTGCTTGTTTGCATTGCCCTCGGCGACAAGAGTCAGGATTTGCGCCTCTTTTGAGGTCAGGGGTATCAGTATGTCATCGTCTTTTCTAACGCCGGATGTCATCTCCTGGAATTGCCTCAGCACTCGCCAAGCGACTTTGGGTTTCTGGCCTACACTGTCATTTATGGGATACTCATCCCTGGAAGTTCGTTCCAGTATCTCGGCGAGCTCTGCAGGTGAACAGTATTTGCTTCTAACGTAAGCTACCGCCCCAGTCTTGATAACTTCAAATAACTCGTCGCCATCTTCCAACGAGTTAGTGCTCAGTATCACGACCTTTGTTTGAGGGAAGGTGCGAACGATCTTCCTGCATAGGTCCAGTCCGTTCAGGAAAGGGTAACCGATATCCAGTAGTACGATTTCGGGCGACTCAGCCGCGATTTGAGCTATTGCCTCGTTGCCGTTCTCGCCAGCGTTGCATTCAAGGAGCTCCATCGCGTCGGGGCTGTTTGCTTGAGCCAAAACATCCCGCACCCCGGACCGAAAGAATGGTTGGTCATCGACTATCATTACGGTTATCTTATGCATGGCTCATCTCCCACGTTCATAATAGCTGTAGGCAGAAAGATCGAACCAGAAATAGGAGCTTGCCCAAGCGCATTGTGGACCTGGCGGATTCGATTACGTACCAAAGAGGGCCCACGGGCTGCGGCTCAGTCTCTGGTAGTTACCACGATCTTACTGCAATGCGGTTTGGCTCGCAGCCGTCGGAGGAGGCTCGCATCTTCGGTCTCACGTAGTCCATCCGCGACTTTGTCTACGCCGGGTAAATCTCCGAGGATCCTAAGAAGTGGAATGGGACTACTGAGTCGAAGTTCTATCATGAGACCCTTATCTGTAGGCTGTCTCAGATTCACTTCCTCTACTTCAGGGATTTGCCTCAAGTTCTTATGCAGTTGCATCATTCGATCGAAGACCACTGGCGCCGGAACTTGCAGCTCCACGGTTCCCTCATAAAGAGTCTGGCTGCCATCTTCGGATCCTTCCCCTGGCACTTCACTGGGAGACTGTGTTCCCTGCGGCTCTTCGCTAGTCGCCTCTTCTTCTGCGCAGGCCGTGGTTTCGAGTTCAGACTCGGCGTTGGGCTCCTCTTGTTCGCCAGGAGTCTCCTGTTGGAGGTCTTCAGCCGTCCAGTCTACCCCAGGATTTGTGATGGCTTCCGCTTGAGATGGTTCTGGATCTGTGCTCTCCTCAATTGATTCGGCCGTAGTTTGTGCGCCGTCTCCCAGTTCCAAGGTTGAAAGCATTTCCTGATAGATCCTTCCAAATGTCTCTCTTATTTCGCTTTCGGCTATCTGCTTGCTTTTCACTAGCAACCGCGTAGCTTCCTGTTTGGCAGCTAGCACTTCCTTTTCTGCTTCCTCTTCTGCTATCCTCAACACATTCTGTCTTTGCTCCTCAGCAGCATCTACTGTCACTCTTGCCGATTCCTCAGCCTCCTGCCTCGCATCGGAGATGATCTTCACGGCTTCATCCTCTGCAACTGCTTTCCTTTGCTCTGCTTCCGCTCGCACTCCTTCCAAGATATCCTGAGCCAGCTGTTCTGCTGCTGATACTTTGTCGTCGGATGTCTTCTTCGCCTTAGCAAGGGCTGTCTCAGCTTTCTCCTGCATTCCTTTTGCCGCCTTCTCAGCCTTAGCGAGGATTGTCTCTCCGTCCAACGTTGCCTTCTGTTGTGCCTCCGTGGTGATGGAGTCCGCTTCAGTTTTGGCTTTGTCCTCTGCCTCGCTGATAATTGCAATGGCCGTCTCGTTCGCTTGCTGGTCAGTCTCTATCAGGGTCTGCTGCGCCTGCTTGTTGGCCTCGATCACAGTGCTCTCAGCGAGCCTTGTGAGTGATTCAAGGCTTTCCAGCTTAGCAGCGTATTCGCTATTTTGTTCTATCAGGTTCCCAACGAAGGAGAATACTTCTCCTTCGTCCAGGCCGTTCTTGACTATCCTGAACTGCCGTCCCCAGAGCTCTTTTAGTTTACCGTCTTTCTTTTCCATGGTGTTCTCCTCCCTTCGTCGCTTGTCTGACTTCTTCAGCCGACAGCTTGTCGATAGCCCATTTGCCAACTGCTTCTGCTGCGAAGCCTAGCGACGCCTATCCAGAGACTTCCCCGCTGCATCCGGAAGGTTCTGCTAGTACTTTGAAGGACAATGTCACTGTACGATCAGGCCCCCCTATAGGATGGTACAACTGGGATGCTCTTGAGTACCATTCTAGACTAGGACTCATCGCTGGTCTATAGTACTTCGAGAGCAAATGGGCTGGTATTATCGTCTGCTCTTTGCTCGACCGAGGAGGTACTTTTGTCACCTGCCTTGACTTCACAGAAGTACCTGCTTCCCTCTGCGCCGGTCACCAGATAGTACTGGTTTTGCTCCGTACTATCGCTCATTGAGTGTTTCGGTACGAACTTTGACTGGCTGCTCTTGAGAGTCATAGACGGTGTAGCCCGAGGGATAGACCTACATGCTAAGGGAAGAGCGGCTCAAAAGTGCGTTGATGAGGTCGTATCCAGGGGGTGGCATCCCAAGCCGTTCGTGCGGCTATGGATCCGTAGGTCCATTCTGAGAACCCCATACTCCTTACCGGTTTGCGGGGAAACCCATCAGACCTCTCTAATCAGATCTCTATCGCGACTAATAGCATGCCGTGACACCAGAAAGTGCGTTGCGCGCAAAATAGTACGTGCTGTATCCTCCCGCCTGAAGGCCGTTTGCAGTCCCCATGACGATGAGAAACGCGTCTGTTTCAAACCGTTAGCTGCATGCCGTCATAGGCAAAGCGGATCATCTCATTATCCGATTCCAGGGCGCGATAATCGTCATAGCTCCGGTTCCAGTATTCCTCCAAGTGAACAAAGAGAACCTTCTTGGCCTGGAGGCGTTTGGCCAGATCCAGGGTTTGCTCAAATGTGTAGAGGGTGGTTCTGGAGATATGTTCAGCCGGGTACCTGAAACCATGTTTCAGCCCTTTCTCAAATATCCCCGGCTGGATGATCAGCAGATCGGCTCGCTGAACCTCATTCCGATGCGCCGGAAAGGGCTTGATATCGCAGGGAGCGTAGACCACCTTGCGCCCTGACTGCTCAAAGACGTAAACGAAGGCCACCTGACGACCTCGGTCAACCGAGATGGCCCTGATGCGGACGTCCCCGATCTGGACGCTGTCCTGAAAAAGCATGAGCCTGATAAAGCCGCTTTCCCGGTAGAAGTCGACCAGGGGACCAAACTGAGATCGGATCTCCCTCAGTCGTCCGCTGAGCTGCTCAGGAAGCAGCAAACAGATCTGCTTTTCGGGATAAGCACGCCAGGTGCGAAAATCCAGCGCGATCTGCTCTACTACCCGGAACCCTTCCGTATGATCAGGATCGAGATGGGTGAAGATGAGGTAATCCGCACGGCGGATGGCCGAACGATTCAACAGGCTCACAATCTCCGCCGGTGTGTCGATTAAGAGGTTGATATCGTGAAGAAAAGCAGAGGGTCCTGCTCTAGCATAGGGAACGCCCTTCTTCCTGGCTTCCAGGCAGACCCGGCATCGGCAGAGTGGTTTGGGGATGACCATGCACCCCCCGGAGCCCAAGATGGTCCATTTCATGAGATACAAGAAGACGCCTTGCATTCACGGATTCAGGCTATGAACCGGCCTTCCGCAGAAAGAAGTCTGGCCTGAAGGGATCCCACCTGCCTACCAGCCTATCGAAGGCAGGATGGGGCAATGTCTTTTTGAATATCCGATAGTAATACAGCTCCTCTACAGAGGACAGGTATGGGTTACCATCTACCTTATTGAATTCCGCCAGTTCGCTTTCGGATATTTGCTTCTCAGCCTGTGAGCGCATGATGTACGCCACACCTGAACCCTGAGCGAAGAACCGCTTTGGCTGATAAATGATGTGCTCGGGCAGACAACCCTCGAAGGCCTGGCGCAGAACCCACTTTCCAACTCGTTCCTGGCCGTGAATCTTGCAATCTATCGGAACCTTCATGCAAAAATCCATCAGCTTGGTATCAAGAAAGGGCGTACGGGTTTCTATGGAGTTTGCAGCCGCCAGTCTGTCCAACCTTTGCAACGCTGTGTTATGGGCAACGTTGATGAGCTGATCGACTATACCGGCAACCTCCTCCTGGTTCCTTCCCTGTCTGAACTGGCCATCATACCCAGCAAGGAACTCATCTGCTCCCTCTCCGGTAAAAACGCACTTGGTATGTGGACTGACAAACCGCGCTGCCAGGAAATTGGCGATCGCCCCGTGCACACAGCTCTCCTCATACATCTCCTGGTGATAGATGGCCTGAGGCAATATCTCGTTTATCTCCTTTTCGCTGAACATTAAAATGTGATGCTTGATGCCCAGATAGGCAGTCACATCCTTAGCCAGCGGGAGGTCTTTTCCTTCCTCCATACTCACTGTAAAAGCTTCGATATCCGGCTTTATCTGATGGGCCATATAGATAATAAGGCTACTATCTAAACCGCCGCTTAGGAGAACTCCTCCTACGGCGTTGTCTTTCATCCGTTTCTCTGTTGCCTCTTCCAGCAGTTGACGTGTTACCTTCCTTGCTTGCTCATAATTCTCGAACTCAGGAGTTTCTACAGCTTCGCAGGTATATCGCTGGAACCCCAGTTCCCTAGAGTACGCATAGCCAGGCGGAAACTCCCTTACATCGTCAGCAATATCCACCAGGCACTTTGCCTCAGAGGCAAAGCACAAGCTCCCATCGCTACTATGCCCGTAGTAGAGGGGTTTTATGCCCGCCCAATCGCGAGCCAATATCATCCGACCCTTGTCAGATACAGCGCAGACAAAGTCACCATCTATCTTCTTGGCAAACTTCGTGCCGTACTTATCATACAGGGCCAGCACAGCCTCTGCATCAGTCATTTTCAATTTCTCTGGATTGTATATACGTCCATCAAGGACAACAGTCCTCTTACCATCGGATGCGTGATGTGAGCCATCCTCCGAACCTCCCCCTACGTTCAACTCACAGCATCCTAAGCTCACCCCCTGCTCCCTGTTTGTCCAGGTCTCGTGCGGTCCTCTATGCTTGATCCTGTCAAGCATAAGATCTAACTCACCATTGTCAGCTCCTTGGATTCCGGCAATTCCTGCCACAATTACTCTCCTTTCTTCCAGATCATCACATCTGAACTACGCCTTCGCTTCTTGGAACGAGTCGAGTACACTAATTGCATGGAAACCGTCCACGCAATAGGCGTCCGCACCTATTTCCTGGGCATACTCATTGGAGACCGCTGCTCCCCCAATCAGAACCTTGACCTTATCCCTAAGGCCATTATCCTTGAGCGCCTCGATTACCTCGCCCATGACCACCATGGTAGTAGTCAGCAAAGCGGAAAGCCCAAGATAATCCGGTTTGTCTTCCTTGACAACCTTAATGATCTTCTCCGTAGGCACATCTGTGCCCAAGTCATCTACCTGGTAGCCTGCTCCTTTGAGCAAGATGGCGACAATACTCTTTCCGATATCATGGATATCACCTTGTACCGTAGCTATGGCGAATCTCCCTTTTGTTTCAACATTCGAAGCTTCAAGGTGCGGCTTGAGAATATCCATAGCTGCGCCCACCGCTTCGGCAGAGGCCAGCATGTCTGGGATGAAGTATTCCTTCGTGGAGAATTTCTCTCCCACAACCTGCATTCCTGCAGTCAGACCCTGTGTGATTATTGCCTCCAGGGGGATGTTACCCTCCAGTGCTAACTGCGTTAGCTCCAGTACCCCGGGCTTGCCAGACATGCCCTCATCTACTCCCTCATCATCCTTGGTCTTTCTTCCCTGGATGACATTCTCCTTTAGCAATGCGACAACGTCTTCGCTCACTGTTCTCTCCCCTCTTGATACACGTTTAGCCTGGGTAATAGGCCAGGAATCTCCTGGAATATCTTAGAAGTGGTAGCCTGATCTATGTGCTCTACCGGTTTCGCAAGAAGCTCCTTCATCCTCTCGTAGGCTAGTGCGAATACGTCATCCGTCTCCCCATCCCCTTCAAAAGGATAAGGCGCTGAAAGTTCCCCGCTGCGCATCACGCGGCGAATATAGCCAATGTAGAGCTTCTGTGGCGTTGTCACCACTTCTCTTATTTGCTTCAGGGTCTCAGCGATATCTGTTTCGTTGATCCGCGGCGGCCCCAGGAAGAACTTGATCATCTTGAAATGGGCATCGTCCAAGACAGCCTGGAGAAGGCAGAAAACTGAGTTGCAGTCGAGGAGACCGTACGCACAGTGCAAGTACTGGGGCCCACTCAGAGTGACCAGTATGTCCGAGAACAATCTCTCTATTGAGGATTGTGTCCCCGGCGTCTTCGTGTCGCAGACACCGGCGGTAGAATAGTTGGGCAGCTTGTAGAATCGTGCCATTTGAACGCAGTCAATGTTGTACTGGCTGGTCTCGACAGCACCGTAGGAATCGCTAAGAGTATCCATGCGCGCTCGAACGGGCACGCTCCCGTAGATTACCGGTGTTCCCGCATTGACCAACTGGCTCAATGTTATGCCCGCCAGGACTTCAGCGTTTATTTGAGCCATAATGCCAGCTTCCTTGATAGGAGCAGTGCTCCCAGCCTGCGGTGAGGAGGAAACCACTATGGGTAGCCCTCTCCTGCAAATCGCAATAAGAGTGTCTGTCGTATCGTCAACGAATTGCAGGGGGCTCTTGACCAGACAGGTGATAAAGGAGATGATGGGGTTCTCCTTGAGCTCTTCTTCGCCTCCAACTATTAGCTTCGCCATGTTGACCACGTTATCCAGTTGTTTCAGGCTGGTTAGCCCTGACATAACGTGTTTGGTGGTGTTATTCAAGGAGGCAAAGAACTTGTTAACATCCTTATTAGCCTCTGTGATGTCTTTATCCTGAATATTTACAGTACGGATGTAGCCATCCAGGGTCTCAAGATGCTCACAGACATGTGCTGACTGGCAGAGGTCAGCAACAGTGCCACGTCGCGGGTGAAATTCGGGCACCCTAATCTCAGTACTGGGGTCAGATTTCTTGACATAGGCTGCAAAATCCACATCCAGCCAGATATTGGTTTCAGAGCCGGAAATGAAGTGTACCCTAGGCTCTTCACCATTCATTATCAGGCTGTTGTCCGGGTTCCTAGCGCCTAACTTGACCGTCTTGGGTGCGCTATCGAGAGCATCGAGAACAAGTCTCTCGGGAATCTTCACCAGCCAGCATGGATGGTCACTGAGTGAAACTGACGTAACCTCCGCACCGCTGCTATGGAATATCTCAGCTGCCTCACGATTAAAACAAATCAAGCCAGGATCATTCAAAATCTCCATAGAAGCCTGGTGAATCTGCCTTACCTGCTCCTCGGTCATCCTTTCATAAGGGGTGTCAATCAGAATTCCTGCTCTGGGCACTCTGTCTCTCCTCGTTGGATTCTCAGTTCCGTCTTGAACCGTAGTGAGAGCCTTTGGAGGCTATCTGAGAAAGCATCAGTAGGCGCACCTGGTGGAACATATACTCCTTGAAAACAGCCCATCTCAAGATCAAAGTGGGAAATACCTGCCGATATCAGTTGCTGAGGTAAAACACCGGCGAGAATCTACTTCACGCGCAGCGTCACCTCACTTATTCTCGGCAGAGCTCAGAGATTTCACTACTCGTACCGCATCAAAGCCGTCTGCCCCATAGCCATCAGCACCTATGCTCACAGCGAATTCTTCCGACAGCGGGGCTCCACCAACGATGACCTTCACGCTGTCCCTCAGCCCGCTCTCCGTCAGCGCCTCGATGATATCCCCCATATGCTTCATAGTGCTGGTCAGCAGTGCGGATAAGCCCAAGAATTGGGGTCTCTCCTCTCTTACGGCCTCTACGATAGTCTGAGCATCGATGTCATTTCCCAGATCGTTGACCGTATAACCAGCTCCCCGAAGCAATATGGAGACTATGTTCTTCCCGATATCGTGAAGGTCTCCTCTTACCGTGGCCACAATTATCTTACCCTTAGGCTTCACACCACTCTTGCTAAGGTGAGGTTCCAATATCGTCATGGCTACTCCCACAGCTTCGGCGGAGGCCAGCATATCCGGGATATAGTATTCCCTAGCCTCGAATTTCTGCCCCACAATCACCATGCCCGCAGTAAGCCCATTGTTGATTATGTCCTCCGCACTTATGCCGCGGGCGATGGCTTCCTCGGTGAGCTCAACAACTCCAGGCTGTCCTTCCATCCCCTCCTCCAGCCCTTCATCCTCCCGAGTTACTCTTCCCTGGATGACGTTTTCTTTTATTAGGCCAAGTGTATGTTCCACCATATGCTCCATATCCGATCGTTCTCGCCACGCCCCCGCATCTCTCCTAGTCCACCAAAATGCCCCTTCTATGAGCCCTTAGGTACCCTTTGCATGAAGGATCTTTGCCAGTGAGCATGTCAGCCACTCTAACAAAGCTCATCATCTTGGCATCAAGGGGGTTTAGGATGGCAGCATCGAGCCCCGCGTATGCTGCCATCAGAAGAAAGGCCCTGTTGACCATCCCCCTCTGAGGCAGCCCGTAGGAAATGTTGCTAAGTCCCATCACAGTCTTGGCGGACGGATAACGGGATTTGATCTGCTCGATGGTCTTTAGTGTGACCTGGCCCTGGGTGGGATCTACCGAAATGGGAAGCACCAGGGGGTCGAAGAATACTTGCTCCTCAGTCAGACCCAGCCGGGTCAGGTGGCTCATTATCAGCTCACAGGCAGCTAGCCGCTCCTCAACATTGTTGGGGATTCCCTGCGTTCCCATGGCCAGTGCCACCAAATAAGCCTGACGCTCGGCTGCCAAACGGCCGATAGATTCTAGCTTCCCAGGCTCGGCGCTTACCGAGTTAATCATTAGCGCGTTACCCCGGTAGCTACGCAAGGCGACCTCCACGGCGCTGGGGACATCGCTATCGATAGAAAGGGGCGTATCCGTGGCGCCCTGTACCACCTCCACCAACCACTCCATGGCGGCCTCGACATGCTCGTTGAAACCCTGACCGGCACCGACGTTTACGTCGATGAAATCAGCCCCGGCGGCTGACTGAGCCCTGGCAAGGTTCTCCAGGAATTCCCGGTCTCTGTTAGAGATAGCTTTCCCCACAGACACGTTTGATGCATTGATATTCTCCCCGATTACCAGCATATCACTCCACTCTACGCAACGATCCCGTGTATCTCTGAGAGTACCTGGGCTCTTGTGGCGTCAGGCAAGCTGTAATTATGTTTGGACACAATCTCTTTGGCTTTTTCCGCTGCCCTCTTCCACGTGGTCTTTCGTCCCTTGGCCTGCCAATCCTCCCTGCTATCTCTATCGCTAAGCAGTGGCTGATAGTGCTCGCTGCGCATGAACCGCCTGGTATGCTTGGCAGTGACGAAATTCCCCCCCGGCCCCACCTCTTTGATGAGATCAAAGGCCAGGGTGTCCTCGTTTACCTTTATGCCCTCGACAGCTCTCATCACCATCCCCAGTATCTCGTTATCTATAACATACTTCTCGTAGCAGACAGTCAGAGCGAATTCCATCAGCCCTGCGGCATCGTGGATGAAATTTGCCCCGGCCAGAGCACAGAGCATGTTGGTGATCGCAGATTCGTAGCCACTCTGTGCATCCAACACCTTGGCGTCGGTCATGCCTCCGGTGGCATAGAAGGGGAGTTTGTAGAACTGGGCCATCTGGGCGCCAGCCGCATTGATCAGGCCCATTTCAACTGAGCCAGCCAGATACTTGAGGTCCCTGAGGTCTGTGTTGCTAGATACCGAGCCAAGAATAACCGGTGTCCCCGGATTGACAATCTGGGTAAGCATCACGCCCATCAAGGAGTCGACGGTCTGGATCACCAGGTTGCCGGCGAGCGTCACCGGTGATGTAGCTCCGCACAGCGGCTCGGCGGGACAGACTACGGGTATGCCACTTCTGGCAATGGCTACTATGAAGTCACCGTATTCCCCATCCATCTTCAGCGGGCTTATGGTGCAGGCTATCATGGAGATAATAGGACGTTGACGAAGCCTCTCGCCAGAGCCAGCGATGATCTCCGCCATCCGTGTCACCTGTTTAATTCCATCGAACGTATAAAGCCCTCCCATGACGTGCTTTGTGGTATTGTCCAGACCAGCAAAGAAGCGGTTTACGTCTACCTGCTCTATGGGCAACTCGTTGGGGTAGGTAGGTAGTAGGAAGAGATGAATATTATCTAAGCCATCCACCAGTTTGGCGATGTGCTTTAAGTCGTCCAGTGTAGCTAGCGTCTTTTGACTCGTCTGCGGGTGGTAGACATAGAGAGCGGTTCCTCCGGTTCCTGTGTACACGCGGCTCGCGCCCAAGAGAATGTCGTGCTTCTCGTCCTGGCCACAGAGTCTGATTTCGGATGGTGCCATCTCTATCAGTTCCATGGCCCTTTCCTGTGGCAGGCGCATCAAGCGCTTCTCCTTGTCCACCCAGGCCCCTGCACCCTCGAAGAGCTCTAGCGCAGTATCGGAATGTATTTGAAAGCCAACCTCCTCTATCACTGCCATTACGGTCTGGTGAATCTTGTGTATGGCATCTTCATTAAGGGGCTTGAAGCTACCTCCGGCCAGTCCTCTTCGAACCATATGCTCTGGTTCTATCTCCTTCCACGGCAATCGTATTTGTCACAGGTCTTGCATGGATTATAGTTCTCTATGTCGCTCCCCGGTAGCCCGATACCAACAATGCCTGAGATAGACTTTCGCGGTATCATTAGGCACCGATCGGTCAGGTCGACTCCTACTGAATGCCCGTTCACAGCTCGGAAGACCGCCCTCTGCTGGGTTATGTCCCAGTCACAGTAGCCGGGGCTAAAACGCTTGCTGATTACAGACCCATCCGCGTGGGCTCTCTCCCTGATCCTGCCTTCAACACAGTCAGCTACCTTCTCAACGGCATCTGATCCTATCGCATCCAGCACAGACGCCTGAAGTACGAGACCATCTTGAGCTAGCTGGCAGACTGTTTCCTCCAAGAGATTCCCTATTGTCACCAATAACACCGCAACCCTGTGGCTTTGTTCGAGCAAACGGGCGATAACGTCGCTTTCAAACACTATGGGCTGTGAGAGCAGAGCACCCGAACCCTCAACATAAACGCGGGAGCCTTGAACTCTCTCGATTTGCCTGAAGAAATATGAGTATGAAGGTATAATAAGATGATGGGCCTCCTCTGCGTACTCCTCGATTAGCGCCGAGATACGTGCTGGCGGCTCGCTGTCGGCGCTATACCCAAGATAGCGATATACATTCTTCTTGTCGATACTTGTATCGACCTGACCACTAACGATCACCATTTTGTCCGCACTCCCTTCATACGAGGTATAGGAACTAGGTTAAGGGGCTTATACCTCCCACGCCGGTATATAGAGGACATACGTTGCCAACATAGAGGGCTAGTTCGACCAGTTGTCTGTGGTGAATAAGTCTTGGCGTACAGCTGAGGGCTAAGAGAAGTTACTCGGGGAACAAAGGGGAAACCAAGATGCTATCTACCCGCGGATATGGGTGCAGATAGAGGGCCCCCTCCCTATATAAGATCCTATTCTCGTCAAGTCACGTTCTAGCCTCCTCGTCAGAAGTCTCGCTCCTCTCAAGCTTTCGGTTTCAGGTGATTGACATTGTAGCACATGAACTGCCTTTTGTCCAGACCAAAAACTGCGTCATACCCCGTCTCCTCTTGGGCGACCTGAGGGTCGCCTTTACATCTGCCAGATGGGATTCGGGGCCCATGACACCTTGATCAGAAGCTATGGAGCCGGTTTCTTGTACCTACTGTTCATGGTTTTGTGCCATTCCTCAGCCATCGTCTGGATCGCCTTAGAGCCCTACGCCAGCCATGGTAGAGGGCTTGACGCCATTCCCGCTCCCCAGCGGGTATGAAGAACTGGTCCTCGCCCCAGAGCGATGCTATCTCCGCACGGTCTTTCCAAAACCCCACTGCTAGCCCAGCGAGATATGCTGCTCCCAGGGCCGTGGTCTCAACTGATCGAGGGCGCGATACTTTCACACCAAGCATATCGGCTTGGAACTGGGCCAGGAAGTTATTAGCGGCGGCACCTCCGTCCGCCCGTATCTCCGTTGGTCGTAACCCTGAATCGGCTGTCATAGCTCTTACCACGTCGCACACTTGGTAGGCGATCGACTCGAGCGCCGCTCTGACCAAGTGGCACTTACGAGTGCCTTGGGTCAAACCCACGATAGTCCCCCTCGCGTACATATCCCAGTGTGGTGCACCTAGCCCTACGAAGGCGGGCACGAAGTAGACCCCACCTGTGTCCTTTGCTTCAACTGCCAGCCGCTCCGATTCAGCTGCATCAGCGATCAACCCCAATTCATCGCGCAGCCACTGGATGACGGCCCCCGCTATAAAGATGCTACCTTCCAACGCATACTCCACGGCGTCTCCGATGCCCCAGGCTATGGTGGTTATCAAGCCATGTTTCGAAACGGTGGGGGCCTTTCCAATGTTCATCAGCACGAATGCGCCAGTGCCTAAGGTGGCCTTGACCATTCCGGGTTCGAAGCATGCTTGCCCGAAAAGCGCCGCTTGCTGGTCACCAGCCACGCCGGCAACTGGAATGCCGCTGGTAGTGTAGCCAAAAACACTGCTGGAAGGTTGAACCTTTGGGAGCATGGCTCGTGGAATCCCGAATACCTGGAGCAAGTCATCATCCCAACCTAAGGTATGGAGGTTGAAGAGCATAGTGCGCGAGGCATTGGAAATGTCGGTGGCATGAACTGCCCCGCCAGTGAGCTTCCAGATAAGCCAGGTGTCAACGTTGGCAAAGAGCACTTTACCCTGCTCAGCGAGTTGACGGATGCCTTGCACGTTGCTCAACA
>SOKG01000181.1 GCA_004376205.1 Dehalococcoidia bacterium
CTCAGCTGGCAGTCGTAACTCTTTATGCGGCCAAGGTTGGGTACCATACCTATTTTTGGGCATGATATTTCCCGCTACTGTTTCAATGACTATCTTCCGGCCAATAACTCAAGTGCTATGCACCCCACCTCCCGTCCACAGGCCTACCTGTTGCAGGACTGTCTCACTATGGTTCCTATGACCATGGTGGCGGCACCGGAAAGCTATGACCTGAGGTTTTCTGGCTTAGCGGAGCCGGGAAGGCAGGCTGTGGGGTTCCTGGGGCTCGTTTCGCGGACGTTCAGACCACCCCCCTCCACCTCCCCAGACCGCTACGCCGGAATTCCGCTTCGGGTCCACAACTAATAGGTTGTTAGCCCAAAAATCGAAGGGGAGCATTATCGCTCCCCTTGTCTTTGTTTTGGTGGCGGGGGTTGGATTTGAACCAACGACCTCCGGGCCGCGGGCTGAAACCGCAGGCATGACAACCCCTTCAGTCTTTCTGTTCCCTAACCAGAAAACCTAACAAGAAGGACTCACATGTGAGGTACTTGACATTCTTATCCGGCGGTCATAGACTGTAGCTCGGTGGGAGGGCAGTGCTGATGAAATGCCCGAAGTGTGGATACGAGAATCCCAAGGGAGTCAAGTTCTGCAATAGCTGTGGTACGGAACTCAAGCCAAAGCTAGTGTGTCCGCAATGCGGGCAAAAGAATCCCCAGCGGAGTAAATTCTGCAATGCATGTGGCCATTCTCTAGTTGAGGCAGCGCCGGAAACACCCCAACCCTCACCCGAGCCTACCTCCTTTGCCAATAGCCGTTATCAGGTCAAGAAATTCCTGGGTGAGGGCGGGAAAAAGAAAGTCTACCTTGTCCATGATACACTCCTTGACCGTGACGTGGCCCTTGCCCTCATCAAGACCGAGAAACTGGATGAGGCCAGCCGAGTCCGCGTCACCCGCGAGGCCCGGGCCATGGGCCGGCTCGGCGACCACCCTAACATCGTTACTATCCACGATATGGGAGAACATGAAGGGCAGCCCTACATCGTTATCCCTGTCATGCCTGGCGGTGATGTCGAAGGCTTGATTGAGAAAGCCCCAGAGCACCGCCTGCCCATCGAGCAGGCAGTCGGTATTGCCAAGGCTGTCTGCCGGGGCCTGGAGTTCGCCCACTCCAAAGGAATTATCCACCGTGATATAAAACCCGGCAATGTCTGGCTGGGTGCCGATGGCACCGCCAAGATCGGTGACTTTGGTCTGGCTCTGGCCGCAGACCTCCCCCGCCTGACCCAACCCGGCATGATGGTGGGCACGGTGACCTACATGCCGCCGGAGCAGGCTATGGGCGGGAAGATGACCGCTAAAGCTGACCTTTATTCATGGGGGGCAATGCTCTATGAGATGGTGACCGGTCGTCCTCCATTCGTGGGGGACGATTCAGTAGCCATCATCGGGCAGCATATCAACACGCCACCGGTAGCACCCACCTGGCACCGGGTCGACCTGCCCCCGGCGCTGGAGACGCTCATTCTGCAACTACTGGAGAAAGACCCCGAGAAACGACCGGAGTCGGCCGCAGTTGTCCTCCAGGCCCTAGAAGCAATCGAGGCAGGCAAGATAAAAGAGCCATCGCGGGAAGCCCCGACCGAAAATCCACTCTACCGTAGGGTATTTGTCGGCCGCGAACCAGAGCTAAAACAGCTTCAATCGGCCTTTGATGGGGCTATATCGGGGCAGGGTGCCTTGATGATGGTGATGGGCGAGCCGGGCATCGGCAAGACCGCCCTGTGTGAGCAGCTAGCCACTTATGTTACCCTGCGCGGTGGCCGGACACTGGTCGGCCACTGCTATGAGAAAGGCTCGCTATCATTGCCCTACCTGGCCTTCGTCGAGGCACTGCGCTCCTATGTGCTCAGCCGCGAGGTCAAAGACCTGCGGGAAGAGCTGGGCACCGGTGCCGCCGATGTGGCCCGCATCATCTCAGAGATAAGGGAACGGCTCAAGGTTAGACTCCGACCCCAGAAGGACCCCGAAGAGGAAAGATACCGGCTGTTGCAGGCCGTCACCGCCTTCCTAAGTAACGCCGCCAGTGTCCAGCCGATGCTGGTTGTCCTGGAAGACCTGCACGATGCCGATAAGGGCACCCTGGACATGCTGACCCATGTCTCTCGTAATCTAGCCGGTGCCAGACTATTGATAGTAGGTACATACCGCGATGTTGAGGTGGACCGCAGCCATCCCTTATCGGCGGCACTGGCCGAGTTGAGGCGTATCTCCAACTACGGCCGCGTCCTCCTGCGCGGCCTGAATGCCGATGAGGTCCGGCGGATGCTTGAGAGCATTACGCAGGAAAGTGTCCCCTGGGGGCTGGCAGAGGTGGTGCACCGCCAGACGGAAGGAAATCCCCTCTTTGTGCAGGAGGTGGTGCGCTATCTCGCTGAAGAGGGACTTATTACCCGGAAAGAGGGAAGGTGGCGCCCGACCAGGGATACCCCGCTGGAGATGAGCATCCCCGAAGGGCTCCGCGATGTCATCGGCAAGCGCCTGTCCCTGCTCAGTCCGGAGTGTAATCAGCTCCTTGCCGTGGCCTCCGTTATCGGCCGGGAGTTCGCCCTGGAGACTCTGAAAGCCATAGCTGGCATTAACGAAGATGTCTTTGCGAACGCCCTCAAGGAAGCCGTGCGACTGTCGGTATTGGAAGAGCGTTCCCAGAGGGGCCTGGTACGCTACCGATTCACGCATGCCTTCTTCCGCCAGACGCTCTACGAGGAGATGATTGCCCCGCAGCGTCTGAAGCTGCACCGGCAGGTAGCACGTTCTCTCGAGGCCCTGTATGCCAAACGCCTCGAGGAGCATGCCACCGAACTGGCCGAGCATTTCTCCCATTCCACCGACCCTGCTGCCCTGGCCAAAGCCGTGTCTTACGCAGAGATGGGGGCTAAAAAGGCTACGGATGTTTATGCCTATGGAGAGGCGGTACGGCTGCTGGAGCAGGCGCTCAAGGTCCAGGAGGTGCTGGACCCCGAGGACGAGGCCAAGCGATGTGACCTGCTCCTGGCCCTGGGCGATGCTTTGCTCCTCGCCGGGGAGATTCGACGGGTTGTCGATACCGAGGCGCCGCAAGCGTTCTCCCTGGCTGAGGCTATCAGCGACAACGTGCGAGCCTCCCGGGCCTCCCTGCTGGCGATGAAAGGACTGGCAGTCTATGGAACGGGATTGATGGCTTCTCCCGAGGCAGCACAGTGGGCCGCTCGCGCCGACAGTTACGCCGGACCAGAGACGGTGGAGCGTGCCTGGGCAGATTGCATGCTGGGTTATACGAAGGTTTCTGGAGGAGGCTCCGTACCAGAAGCGGTGGCTCTCCTCAGCCGGGCCCTGGACCTGGCCCGTCGTCTGGGAGACCCTAACACGTACTGGTGGACAGCCTCGATACGCCTCTTCATAGTTACAGCACCACAGCACGACGAGGAGCGGCTCCGCCTGGTAGAGGAGCTGGCGCAGCAGTCCCGGCATGGTGTGAATTTATACATACTCAGCTGCGCACTATCGCCGATGGTGAAGACATTCCTGCAGTTTGGACAGAGGCGGCGCGCTGAAGACATCATGTCTGAGATGAAAACACTGGCCGAGCGCAGTAGACAGGCATACCTGCTTATCGGGTCAATGCTGAATGACGCCACCCTGGCCATCTGGGACGGGCGTCTGGAGGAGGCGCTGGCAATCCGCCGCCACATTCTGGCCCGCGCTGAAGAGCTGGGCATCCTTGAATTCGCGGAGGTATGGGCATGTTGGGGCTTGCCTGCCCGGGTGCATCTCGGGAGCGCTGGCCGAGCCCTTGAGGCCAACCTTCGGTACATAAGAAACCTTACCCAGAACGTAGGCTCTGAGGAAATGATTCTGTATTGCCTGGCGCACCTGGGTCGGTATGCTGAAGTGGCGGAGATGTTGGAACGGCTGGTGGTGGCACGCGCTGGCATCAGCTCGGACGAGGACGAGACGATAGCATATCTTGATTTTGCGGCTTTGCAGGCTGCGGTGTTGGCGGGCCATCGCCAAGCCACTGAACTGCTCCTGCGCCGATTGTCTAATAGCCGCTCCGTCACAAGTGGAACGTCGCTCCCCACGTGTATAGTCCGCCACTTGGGAGCTGCAGCGGCCTTTCTGGGCAGACAAAAGGAAGCCCGCAAATACTACCAGAAGGCAATCAAGGACTGCACCGAGATGAGATTCCGCCCCGAGCTGGCGCTTACTCGGCTCCAGCTAGCCGAGCTACTTCTGGAGCATTACCCGAAAGAGCGAGCCGAGGCGCTGGAGCACCTTGACTGTGCCATCTCCGAGTTCCAGGACATGAAGATGCAGCCGTCACTGGAGCGCGCCCTAAGACATAAGGAGATACTGAAGGCGTAAGCCTTTGTCTCGGGGTCGTCTACTTTCCTGAGTTGGCAGTCGTAACTCTTTATGCGGCCATTTTCGGACTACTAACCAATAGGTTGTTAGCCCAAAAATCGAAGGGGAGCATTATCGCTCCCCTTGTCTTTGTTTTGGTGGCGGGGGTTGGATTTGAACCAACGACCTCCGGGTTATGAGCCCGACGAGCTACCACTGCTCTACCCCGCGTCGAACAACCATTTTATCATTTTATAAGGTTTTGTGCTCAGCCTGGCGTGAGTCAAGGCCTCGGCCATTAGTACGGCTTAGCTAAACGGATTACTCCGCTTACACATGCCGCCTATCAAGCAAGTAGTCTACTTGCGGCCTTACCTGGTTAAGCACCCAGCAAAGTAAACCTTGCTGGGAACCCGAATTCCAGTGGGAGATCTCATCTTGGGGTGGGCTTCGCGCTTAGATGCTTTCAGCACTT
>SOKG01000139.1 GCA_004376205.1 Dehalococcoidia bacterium
CCCCCGACCTCTGCGATGCGAACGCAGCGCTCTCCCTGCTGAGCTATATCCCCGCGTGGCAAAATTATATCAGAAGCCTCTAGCACTGTCAAGGTAACTCCCTTGCAGTTAGATAGGCAAGGACGGACATCAGCTCGCTGCGCACCTCCTTAAGGGACTGAGAAAGCCTTCCCCCTAGCCCCTGAACGGCAACCATCAAGCTGGCCGCTGTCTTAGCGCGAACCACATCCAAAACCGACTCCGCCTGAGCGAGGTCGATCCTGCCATTGAGGAATGCTCTTAGAGTAAATTCACCTGGATTCGCCATCCTAGCGCCACAGCGTAGCGCCAGCCCCAGGATGCGCTGAAGAGGCAAGGGGCCACCGTGGCAATTGATCTCCACGCTATCTTCGCTGGTATAGGTATGAGGCGCCGCCATACAGGCGACCAGAACCTCATCCACAACCTCCTCTGTTGAGGTGTCGACGATGTGCCCATAAACGAGGCGGCGGTTGGATAAGCGGCGGCGAAATAGCTTCTCTGCGATGGCAAGGGCACCTCTGCCACTGAGGTGGACGATCCCTATCCCGCCCTCGCCAAGGGGTGTGGGAATGGCAGCAATGGTGTCCTGATACATAGCTAGTCGACGGCTCGGTATACATCTTTTGCCTTAGCCCAGCAAGAAGGCACTCACCCAGGTTTTTGGGGCCAATAGAAATGCGGTATAATGTCTAATTACATGCCTTGGATGAGCTGGAAATGAAACCAGCCAATAGCGAATCACAAGCGACCAGGCCCAGGGTATTTGGGGTGAGCCGCAATGTCTTCTTCCTCGGCTGGGTGAGCTTTCTCACCGACGTCTCCAGCGAGATGATCTTCAACATGCTGCCCCTATTTTTGCTAAACGTGTTGGGGGTGGGGACAGCGGTCATCGGCCTTATCGAGGGGCTTGGTGATAGCGCCGCCACTATCCTGAAAATAGTAAGCGGCTGGCTCAGCGATAGATTAGGCAGACGAAAGGGGCTGACCACCCTAGGCTATGCCCTTTCCACCATCGCCAAGCCCTTCCTACTCGTCGCCAGCGTCTGGGGGGTGGTGCTGGCCATACGCCTCGGCGATCGAGCGGGCAAAGGGATCCGCACCTCACCTCGCGATGCCCTGCTTGCCGACTCGACAGCCCCCGAGGAGATGGGGCGGGGCTTCGGCTTTCACCGCGCTATGGACACCTTTGGCGCCGTCATTGGCATCGCCGGCGCCGTAGCCATCGTATTCTTTATGCAAAAGGGAGAGTTGCTGCTCTCCCTCGGCACCTTCCAAATGCTGGTCATTATCGGCGTGATTCCAGCAGTGCTCTCGGTGCTGCTTTTCATCTTCTTCGTCAAAGAGGTCTCCCGCCCTAGAGCGGAGCAGAGGGCAAGCTCAGCAGCCTCTCAAGGGGGCTTCGATAGGCGGTTCAAGATTTTCCTGCCGATAATAGTTCTTTTCACCCTGGGCAACTCCGCCACTGCCTTCCTGGTGCTGAGGGCGCAGGACATCGGGCTATCCGTTCTCCACATCCTCCTTTTGCTCGTTCTGTTCAACCTGGTCTATGCTTCGACCTCCTTTCCCTCTGGAATTTTGTCGGACAGGCTGGGCAGGAAGAGAATCATCGTCGCCGGGTGGTCGATATATGCCCTGACCTATCTAGGATTTGCCCTGGCATCGGCATCATGGCACGTAATTTTGCTTTTCGCTCTTTATGGGCTTTACTATGGAGCGGCGGAGGGGGTGACCAGAGCCTTTGTTGCCGATATGGTGCCTGTGGAGAGAAGGGGGACGGCCTATGGTCTCTATCATGGTGCCGTGGGTGTCACCCTTTTACCCGCCAGCGTGATCGCCGGGGTATTGTGGCAGGTGATCAGCCCCGCAGCCCCCTTCTTCTTCGGGGCGGCCATGGCTGGAGCAGCGATGCTGGCGTTCGCGCTGCTGATTCGGGAGTAAAAAGCTTTTTGCTGTATAATCCATCTCAGGGAGTTGCCAGTATCGTAGAAATAGTATAGTATCTGCCAAGGGGGATTTATGGAAGATAGAGTGGCGATCTTTATAGATGGGAGCAACCTGTATCATGCTCTACGCGCTAACTTTAGGCGCTATGACCTCAACTTCGCCGAGTTCTCCAGCAAGCTCTGCGGGTCGAGGCGCCTGTTCCGAACATACTATTACAACGTCCTACAGGACCCAGGCCAGCGTGCTGAAGGCTACCGTGAGCAGCAGGAGTTCCTCAACGCCCTTCGTGAGACGCCCTATTTGGAGATACGACTGGGGGGCACCAAGCTGGCGCAGGGCATCCCTGTGGAGAAGGGCATCGACGTTATGCTGGCCACAGACCTGCTGCATTTTGCCTGGAACGACCTCTATGACGTGGCGGTGCTGGTGAGTGGGGACTCGGACTTCGCCTATGCTCTGCAAGCGGCGAAGAACATGGGCAGACATGTCGAGGTGGCCTACTTTGAAAGCAACGTGTCCAAAGACCTGCTGGATGTAGCCGACTACAGGCACCTGCTGAACCAGAACTTCTTCAAAGGGTTGTGGACACATAAGCACCCTCCCAGGCGCAAGCGGACAGGCGGGGCAGTGGCCAGAGGGAGGCCGCACCTAAGGGGATAAAGGTCGGATAAGGTTATGGTGGGGTTTGGCAATGAATAGCGAACAAGACTATATGAAACTGCTCGACCTGCTGGCTAGGGTTGTGGAGGCTAACAAAGGCCCAATACCTGGTGCCGATGATAGATTAGCGGATGCAGAGAATCTAGCTAACAAGTTCTTCGCCCATGCCGCATCTGTTCTGTATCTCTCTCGTGGGACAAGAGTAGAACTCTCAATTTCTCCAAGCGGGCAACTTGAATTTCTCGACCCAGCGTCGGTAGATGTGCTAGCAAGAGCAGCGTTCGAAGCATTTTTGGTCTTTCACTATATTTTCATTGCACCAGATGCACCTAAAGAGAAAAAATATCGCTATTGGGCCTGGAAAATAGCCGGATTGACAGAAAGACAGAAGCTTCCTGTATCTACTGAAGAACACAGGCAAAAATTGGCAGAGGATAAGAAGAATATTTATAAGCTTCACAGCAAGCTGAGATCAAATGCTGTCTTCCAACAACTGACTGGTAAACAACAGAACCAAGTCCTGGAAGAAGGTAAGTGGAGATTACTCCCGGGTTATAAGAAGCAAATGTCCTGGCGTCAGATTGCTACTAATGCTGGCTTGGCCAAAATCCTATCCTCAGACATGTACAGGCACCTATCAGGATATGCCCACTCTGGAAGCATAAGCATTCGTCAAATCCTAAAATCACTTGAGAACAAAGAAAGGTTTATCATTATGGGAGCAGCCATGAACCTTATTACAATCGCGATTGCCAACTTTATTCGTAAATATTGCGATTTGCTTCCAAGAGCAAAGGCTGCTCTAACTGCGGATACAGAAGGAAGCGAAATGGTTGACATGTGTATTCAAATTGGTCAGCAATTAAGTTTTGGAGACAAAAGCTCCTAGCCGGTAGGCTGCCTCCCCTACTCCCCCAGTGTTATATTATCTATCAGCCTCGTCTTGCCTATCCTCACCGCTAAGGAAACCAGAGCGGCGCGGTCGACCTCCTCAAGCTCCTCCAGCGTTTCGGGGTCGGCGATGCTCACGTAATCGATCTTCGCCAGGGGCTCGCTCTCAATCATGGAGGTCATCTCCTGTCGAAGGCGCTCGGCGCTTTTTTCGCCTTTATCCCATAGCTCCTGGGCAAGGCCGAGCGCCTTCCAAAGCACCAGGGCAGCCTGGCGCTCCTCAGGGCTCAAGTAGCTATTTCGGCTGCTCAGCGCCAGGCCGTCGGGCTCTCGAACCGTGGGCACGGCCACGACCTCAAGGTTCATATCGAGGTCGGAGACCATCTTCTTGATCACAATTAGCTGCTGGGCGTCCTTCTGCCCGAAATATGCCCTGGTGGGCTGAACGATATTAAAGAGCTTGGCCACCACCGTGGCTACCCCCCTGAAGTGACCGGGGCGGGTGGCACCCTCAAGCCTTTCGCTGACTTTTTCGATCTCTACCCAGCTAGTGAAGCCTTGGGGGTACACCTCTTCTGCGGAGGGCATAAAGACAAAATCAACCCCTTCTTTCTCCAATAGAGCTAGATCGCGCTCAGGGTCGCGGGGATAGGAGGCAAAGTCCTCCCCGGGGCCGAACTGGGCGGGGTTGACGAAGATGCTGACGATGAGGGTCTGGTTCTCAGCCCGAGCATGGCGCACCAGCTCCAGATGCCCCTCATGGAGATAACCCATGGTGGGCACAAAGCCAACGGAGCCAGCAAGCTGGCCCCGCAATTCCCTCATTTCTGCGAGTGTGGTAACAACCTTCATGCCCCTTCCTCAGGACGAGCGAGCAAGCTCAGCGAGGACTTTTTCGTCCATGGTGTAGCTCTGTTTTGAGGTGGGGAAGCTTCCCACCTGAACCTCTGAGATGTAGTCGGCAACGGCGGCTGTAATGGTATCGCAAAGCCTGGCATACTGCTTGGCATGCTTGGGGACGAAGTCGGTGAAAAGACCCAGGAGGTCGCTCACCACCTGAACCTGACCGTCGCAGTGGGGGCCGGCGCCGATGCCGATGGTAGGAACGCCTACCCTCTCCGTGATCAGCTTGGAAAGGGGGGCAGGAACAGCCTCAAGAACGATGGAGAAGACCCCCGCCTCCTCCAAGGGCTTGGCGTCATTAAGCAGCCTCACCGCTGCCTCCGCTGTCTTGCCAACCACCTTGCAGCCGCTAAGCTGATGCACCGATTGC
>SOKG01000310.1 GCA_004376205.1 Dehalococcoidia bacterium
TGTGCTCGACAGCGGTGAGCCGATTTGCTTATAATCTCTATAGGATGAAAACCAGCGATTTCGATTACCATCTGCCGCCGCAGTTCATCGCCCAGACTGCGGCCGAGCCTCGTGATCACTCCCGGCTCATGGTTCTCTCTCGAAGAGACGGAGCAGTGGAGCACCGCCATTTCTATGACCTGTGCGATTACCTCCACGCCGGTGATCTCGTGGTGTGCAACGACAGCCGCGTGATCCCGGCACGGCTCTTGGGAACCAAGGTTGGTAGTGGGCTGAAGGTCGAGCTTCTTCTTCTGAGGCGTCTGGATCGAGGCGTTTGGGAGACGCTGGTCAAGCCGGGACGTAGGCTCAAGAAAGGCGCGAGGATCGAAGTGGGTGCCGGGCCTGCTATTCAGGCGGAGGTGATAGCAAAGACGGAGGCCGGCACCGCTGTCGTCAGCTTCTCTGATGAGGAGACGCTGGAGAAATTGGGGGCTGTGCCTCTGCCTCCCTACATACGTCTCCCGCTGGCTGATTCTGAAAGGTACCAGACAGTCTATGCCCAGGAGAAGGGCAGCGTAGCTGCCCCTACAGCGGGGCTTCACTTCACTACCGAGCTCATGAGCCGTCTGCGGAAAAGGGGCGTTAGCTTTGCCTTTGTCACGCTTCATCTGGGGTTGGATTCTTTCAGACCGGTGCAGGTAGATAACCCGCTGGAGCATGTCATACACCGGGAGTACGGCGAGATTACCCGGCAGGTAGCCGATGAGATCAGCCGGACCAGAGCAGAGGGTAGGCGTGTGGTCTGCGTGGGCACCAGCGCAGCAAGGTTGCTCGAGCATGTAGCCAGGGCAAACGAAGGAGGGATAGGACCTTTCGCTGGGTGGACAGACCTATTCATCGTGCCCGGCCACTGCTTTCAGGTGGTCGATGCCCTAATCACTAACTTCCACCTGCCCCGCTCGACCCCGCTGATGCTGGTGTCCGCTTTCGCGGGCAGGGAGCGCATTCTTCAGGCTTACCAAGAGGCAATCAGGCTTGGCTATCGCTTCTACAGCTTTGGCGACGCGATGCTGACTATCTGAGGGGAAAATCTGGAGGTGCCAGTGAAGGGATGTACATTGCAGGCAATACGCACGACCTTGCCCTCGTCTGACGGATACACCTTGATGCCCAGCTTGGCGATCAAGTCCTGCCTCTCAGCAAAGGTGGCAGTGTCAAGATTGATGTCGCGTAGCTCCTCCAGAATGCGGCGTGCAGCTTCCGCTGTCCCTTTGGCAATAGTCTGTTGCTTCGTCAGCCCCTGCAGCCGTTGCAGCTCTGCCTCTGCACGGGCAATCATGTCCCGATAGACTCCGATCTTCTCCTCGGCCTCCTGAGCGGTGTAAACCGGAGGATCAGCCTCGTAGCCGTCCTGAACACGGCGAATTTTGACCTGAACCTGATCCTTTTTTCGCTGCTCTAGCCTCATCCGCCTCGTCAGTTCTGCTACCTCCTCCTCGGCGTCTTGCCTTCTGAGCTGTTCCTCGATCAGCTTGGGTTGCGCTAGGAGAGCACTGACGCAATCCCATCCTAGCCTATCAAGCCAATCAACTCTGGGCGAATGGATACGGCACCGCCTTTGCTTCCATCCCTGGGAACGAGTCGCACAGATGTAGTAGGTTAAGTGGCGGTGTTTGCTGTCTCGATAGACGCTCAATAGGTGACCACAGGATGGACAAAATACGCGCCCCCGAAATAGAGCCTCGACGCGTTCTCCTCCCTTACCCCTGCCCCGTCCTCGCTCTTGGAGGTTCTGGTTGGCGCGTTGCCATAACTCCTCCGAAACCAAGCAAGGCACCTCAAAGGATACCCATTCCGCTGCGGGCTTCCACTGGCGGATAGTGCGCTTTATCTCGGCTGTGATGTCGCCCAGGGGTCTCTTAGGATTTGGAACATATGTACCCTTGTTGTACGCATGGTTCCCAGTATAGCAACGGTTCTTCACTGTAAAGCCAATCAGTGCCGGACACCATTGTTGGGCATATCTTGGCTTTATGCCAAGCCCATTAAGTTCCTTCGTTACCCAATACAATGTGCGTCCTTCGTCACCACGCCACTGGAAAATCTGGGCTACCACCCAGGCCTCGGATCCCCATTCCAGATTACCCTCCGAGTCCAATCTGTTGACCTGCCACCACGCACCGATTAGTCTCCGCCGTCCATGTCCCAAGTCTGCATACTCTGCTCGATACTCATATCCGTAGGAAGTCTTGCCGGCAGGGACATTCTTGTTCACGACCCTGCCAATGTTGCCTGCCCTGTTGTTCGTGCGGTTGGCGATTTTCACCAGCTTGGCAGCGTGGGCAAGGATAGTGCGGGCAAACTGGCTGCCAGGGTCATTGCCGCTGGGAGCATCTGCATACTGCAATTGCACGCCGTAGTGAGCTGCCTCCATCTCAAAAATCTGCTGGTGCAGGGGCTCGCGCGAGAGCCTATCCAGGGCAGGGAATATGACACCCGCAATTCGCCGCTCCGCGATAAGCCTGCGGATGCGTATCATGTCAGGCCGCTCCAGGTGCTCTCCCGTGACCGCGTCGTAAAGAATGTAGTCACGAGGTACTACCACACATAGTCTTTTGGCCTCTAAAGCGCACGTGCGGAGATAGTCGGGCAGGCGGTTGTTGTGACATTGCTCTTCCTGACTCTGGCGCTGGTATGCTGCCCACCAATGCGTCAAAGTCAAGTCGCACCCTTCAACCCCGAAGCCTTCCTTATATCCCGCTGCTTCTGCCGCTCCCTCTATGATGTTGCTCAATTCTTTCTGGCTTATTAACTCTGCTGTCTGAACAGCCATCCTAGGATATCATTCACTGATTGCGTGGAGACGCTATATTCGGTTTCCGGAAGTTCGATAACCAGCGTGGGCTGATCAGTTGCAGCAGGCTTTCTGCAATTCTATGTAATTACCCCTCTTATGGCGCTGGCCAGCACGGATACGGTTGTTCCCAATGCTAAAGGCGCAAGTTCAGGCTTATTCTATATTCCAAGGCAAGGAACAAACCCTGAGCCTGGCAAATTCAGTCCCAAAGGCAGTAGCATAGCCCTAGGGGTGCGGACAACCGATGCTGAATTATTGGTGTAGAGGTAGAAGACCAAGCCCCAGCTATCACCGCTGAGGAGAGCCACCAGCTTTTCAATCCCTACTATCGAGGAGATGACCCCCATAAGCGGCATCTCCCTGGGCTAGGGCTGGGACTTGCTGTCTCCAAGAGGACAGTGGAAATGCATGTGGGAAGAATATGGGGGCAGAGCGAGGTGGCAAGGGGCAATATCTTCGCCTTTTTCCTGCCGCTTCATAGGGAGGGAACGAGCGAAGGCACTAGTAATTGAGGACAGGCGACTAGGCAGTAAAGAGGGATAACTTATACAGGGGGCAGGCAACGCCTGCCCCCTTTTTCGCCAGAAATTTACCCCCCACTTTTACCAAACCGTTTACCTTGTTCACCGCAATCTTTACCTTGCCACTCTAAGCTCAAGACAGAAGCACAGGTGAATAAGACCGAAAGGCAAGTCACCGCAATGCTAAAAGGGAGCGAGGAAAACAGGAGTTGACGGAGGCGGCACCGACCTATCTACCAGAGACCCGAGGTAGCCGGAATGTGCAACGGCTGATACCGCTGTTGCGGCAGTCGGTACGATTTACCCATCCATCTTTAGCCCCAATAGGTGATTGTCAAGCATGATGAACAACGCTAGAGTTTGCCTAACATCGTAAATGATTAGTGAGGTTTAGGCACTATAGTGAAGGTTCAGCATATTGTGACACGAGCACAACCTTTCGAGGCGATGCTAACAGCTCGGCAGGTTGCAGATTTCCTGCAAGTGCATATTAGCACCCTCAGGCGGTGGAGCGACCAGGGGATACTAAAATCGTACCGCGTTGGTCCTCGCCGCGACAGAAGGTATAGACAAGAGGATGTTCTTAGCTTTGTCCACGAAGACCATATCGCGAGTGGACAGGGAGGGGATTCTTGAGGCAAGACGTGGCAGGGGAAATGAGCAAACTCACCTCTTTGGCAAGAGCTTTCATGGTGGTTGTTCTGATTGCGGCAGGCTTCCTGCAATTCTATGTAGTTAACCCCCAGGTGACGCTGGCCAGCCCGGCTGAATATTTAACTTATCCAAGTTTTACCGGGGGGACAACCGGTTGGACGCTTTCGGTTACTATTTATGATAGCGTGACCTATCAGGATACTGCCGGCTCAATAGAAACACATCCAGCCACAGGAAGAAACAAAGCAGCTACTGGCACCTGCACCCAGACTATTTCCGCATCAATAAGTTCTTCTGATATTGTTAACCTTAGTTTATACTGGAAAAAAAGCATCGGGGTAGAAATGCCCCCCACATTACAAATATTAGAAGTCCAGATTAAAAAGCCAAGTATGGGAGATTGGTCGACCCCGGTAACAATATGGAGTGATACCCAAATAGGTGATATTGACTGGACCTCTGTAGGACCAGTAAATGTTTCATCTTACTTTGATGAAACCGGAACGTACGAATACCGTTACTATATGGATACAAAAACTGGTAATAGTGCCAACGCGGAAACACACATCTGGGTTGATAATACCAGCCTCGATGTAACACCCCCAGTCGTAGAAAAATCGGTAAGCCAGGGCATAACCATATCCGATGGGGCGACAGCAACGCTCTCAAACTATAGAACGGTAACCCAGGGCATAGCCATATCCGATGGGGTGACAGCGGCTGTTGCGAGGGGGAGGGAT
>SOKG01000320.1 GCA_004376205.1 Dehalococcoidia bacterium
CGTGGTCGCTCCACTGCCGCACCGTATTGGGGTGGACGTGAAGCAGTTGCGCTACATCACGCACAGTGAGGAGTCTGCCTATCAACTGATTCCCCCCGAATATAGGAAGTGGCGTCTCTCGTCACACCGTTTTGTAATTAAATAGTAATGGCTGTGATCCGCCGGTTTTGTCCGAAATATATGCCAGCAGATCTTCATCAATATCGCTGGCCAAGCCGATGGTGTAAATGATAATGTCGAGGCCAGCTGCCTCGTCTGCCACGTCTTTGGCATACTGGACAGCATTGTCCAGAGGTACATTCGGACGGCCATCACTGATCTGAATGTCCACCCAGACGGTGCCGCGCCTAGCATCGGTCTCTAGTTCGTCATTGGCCATAGAGATAGCAGCGCCGATATTCGTAAAACCCCATGCTCTCAGATCGTCAATCGCACCTTCCACAGCATCAAAATCGTCGGTCAACTCCATATCCAAGGTAGCAAAAGTGCCATAGGCAACGAGACCTACCCGGTCCATAAGGACAATCAAGGATGTCGATGAAGGCTTCGCTCTTGGAGCCCCTGTTGTATGAAACTGCCCTATTCTTGGCTGGCGAGGTTCAGCGGGCCCAATCTTCTACCCCTAAGGTTAGGCAATCCAAACCGGGGTCTCTCCGTTCTGAGCGGTGTCGCACTACAGCCCGTAGCCGGGCCGCCAGCTCAGCCGCCCCCGCTCTCTCGGGTATGTAGCCGTCGGTGTCTAGCGACTGCAGTCTCTCCCAGTCTGCCTGTCTCTCCCTCACTATTAACACCACCGGAATACCCCAAAGCTCCCTGATACAACGGCAAGAGGCCTCAACATCCTCTACCAGCGCATCTACCACAGCCAGGTCAAGCCTCTCATGCTTCAGTAGAGCCATCGCCTGGGGTCTATCTGAAGTGCTCACCACATCGATCCCCTCCCCAGCCAAGGAGGTGCTTACTCTTTGCATAATCATCTCGCTCCCGAAAGCGATTACTCTCATTTTCATCTCTAACTTTAGTCTACACGCCTAAGGTTAAGGACCGGTTAAGACCGGCCGAGAAATGTAAAGGACAAGTTACAAAGAGGTTACAATCCGGCAAAGGCAAGCAATTCACAGTATGGGAAGGCAGTGAGATGCTGCGAGGCAGCTACCCTCTGCTACGGGGGACTTTCAGGCAATAGAAACGGCCGAAGCCGCAAGTGGCTTCGGCCGCCATGACTCGTAGTGGGGCTACTCTGATCAGGGCCAGCCTGGTTTTGCCAAGAAATATCCTATGCCAGCTTTGGTGCGGATCAGCTGCGGGTGGCTGGAGTCTGCTTCAAGTTTTTGCCGCAAGCGCCGGATATGAACCTTGAGGCTATCAGCGGCCCCGGGGTAATCCCCACCCCATACCTCCTCGGCAAGGCTGGAATGGGTTACCACACGATCTGCGTTTCTCATCAGGTGATGAAGGATATGACCTTCGGTGGCAGTGAGGCGTATCTCCCTTTCTCCGTAGAGAAGCTGACGTGTGGGGGGGTGAAAGCGCAATGGTCCGCAAACCAGCGGTCGGTCGTCCCCTGAAGGGCTTTTCCTGCGCATCACGGCCTTTACCCGCGCCAGGAGCTCCATCTGTCTGAAAGGCTTGACCACGTAATCATCCGCCCCCCACTCCAGCCCCCTAACCACATCGGCTTCCTCTTCCCTTACGGTGAGGATAACAATGGGAACGGTGGAGAAGACGCGGATCTGCTTTAACACCTCGAAGCCATTCATATCAGGAAGCCCCAGATCAAGGATGACGATATCGGGAGCTTCGCTCTCCACCAGCTCTATTCCTTTCTCTGCCAGGTGGGTGGAGACTAGTTGAGCGTCAGGCCAGCGTATCTGGAACATCAGGGAAATAGCCTCTACGATCTCCGGGTTATCCTCAATAATCAGCACTTTCACAATTTCCCTCCCATTTCAGGGCCTTTCTGCCCGCTGACTGGCGGCTTCTAGGGGCACTGAAAAGCTGAAGGTTGAACCTTCGCCTACACGGCTTTCCACCCATAGCCGTCCTCCATGAAGCTCCACCAGTGTCTTGCTAAGAGCCAGCCCCAGCCCCAGTCCACTGAGGCGCTCTCTATCACTTTCCAGCCGGTGATAGGGCTCGAACAGCCGCTGCTGCTCTTTCTCGGCTATCCCATGACCCGTATCCTGAACCTGCACTATGAGGAAAGCATCCTCTTCCCTGGCTCTTAAGGTGATCTTTCCTCCCTCAGGGGTGAATTTGGAGGCATTGCTGACGATATTGAGCAAAACCTGCCATAGGCGGACTTCATCAGCCCAGATCGGGGGAAGGGAAGGGGGCAGATCCAAGATCAGGGCTTGCCCATGGCTGGAAGCCACTGGAGCCATATCGTCAGCTACCCAGTGAAGCAGTTGCTGCGGGTCTATTCGTGTGGGCTTCAGCTGTAGTATGCCTATCTCACCCCTCGCCAGGTCGAGGAGTTCATCAATCCTCTTATTCAGATTGCTGGCGCCCCGGTTAACGTTTCTAGCTAAGCTTAGCAAAGGTCCCTCTTGGAGTTCAGCAACCAGTAAATCGCTTGAAGCCAGCACCGCAGTGAGCGGGGTCTTCAGCTCGTGCACCAACGCCCTGGTAAATTCGACTCTTCTCTTCATTCCCACTTCCAGCTTCTGCCGCAGTCTTCTTTCCTTAGTGAAGAGCCTGGCGTTCTCGATGGCCACCCCTATCTGGTTGCCGATACCTCCGAGCAGGTCTATGTCCTCGGGGCTGAACTCACGGTGGGTGCGATTGCCGACAGCGATCACCCCCCGCAGCTCACCTTTGGTTAACCAAGGTGCAGCGGCAAACGATTGTACTTGGAGCTTTTCCATTGCCTCCGCGATCATGCCGAGGGTAGTGTCACTAAATGCCTCCCACAAGGGGATATTCGGGTCCTTCCATTGCAGCACCTTTTGAAGTTCCTCTTCACCCAACCTTATGGTCGATATCTGACGAGTGACCTCCTCGGACGTCCCCTTGCAGGCTTTCAGCAGAAACGCGTTCTCTCCCACATCTAGTAGGTATACGACACCCGTGTCTGCGTCCATTACCTCAATCATCTGCTCCAGGGCGCTGTCCAGCAGCTCATCCGAATTCAGGGTCTGGCTCACTACTTGTGCGACGGCATAGAGCGCCTCCATCCGCTTGGTATAGTGCGCGACCTCCTCCTCGGCCCGCTTGCGCTCGGTGACGTCGGTGACGAATGAATAGCAGTACTGTAGATTTCCTTCGCTATCCAAAATCGGGTGTGTCAAGAGTTCTACCGGAACCCGGGAACCGTCCTTGCGGATGTATTCTTTCTCGAAGCGCTGCGACTGTCCAGTGCGGCGCATTTCCTCCTCCGCCTTTGCCACGACGTCGCGCCACTCAGGAGGCGTGAGATCCGTAGACCACTTCAATTTATGCAATTCTTCCTTTCTGTAGCCCAGGAGTTTACAGTAAGCAGTATTGTAAGTCATTAACTGGCCATCAGGGTAACCTATAGCGAACGGCTGTGAAGAGCGTTCGAGCACATCAGCCAGGAACTGCGCGTGCTCCTGGCTTTCGCGCAGCGCCTGCTCCGCCTGCTTGCGCTGGGTGACTCTTCCCAATCGCTCGGCAATAGCGTCGAGGAGACTTCTCTCTTCCTTCAGGAAAGGTCCCTCATCCCTTTCTGGTTTTTCTTCCAAGTGGCAGACCTCCAAGGTACCCATTCGATGACCATCCACAATGATGTCGCAGGCCTGCTTCCACGGTGTTTCTCTGAAGTTTTCCGTTCTGAATTCTTGACCCTCTAAGATAACTCGTGCGCAAGTGATTTCTGAATACTGCCAGGCGGGGGTGATAAGATCAACTGTCCCCTGAAGTATCTGCTCAAGCGAAATACCCGGCTTCTCGATAAGATTAGCAATGGCGTAGTGGCAATTCAGTTCCTTGACCCGTTCCCTAAGATCATGCGTCCGCTGTCGCAGCAGCTCCTCGGCCCGCTTGCGCTCGGTCATGTCGATCACGAAGACGACTTCCCCTATAATATCTCCCTTCTCATCTCTAATTCCTGCTGCTGAATACGATACAGGCATCCGTTTGCCATCTTTGTCCATAATCTCTATTTCTACCCCAGTTATAGGCTCGCCGGTTTCTACGCGCTTCAGTGCCCTTTCAGCAACGATCTCTATCGTCTCAGGTGATACCAAAGGAGGCGATACTTCCCGAACAGTTTTGCCAATGAGATCTTTTGCTTCACGGCCGTGCCACTTTAGTAAAGTGGGGTTCAAATACGTAAATCTCGTCTGCTTATCCACTAGCATCACGCCGATAGGTGCACTTGATAAACTGTTATCCAGATAGGCTTTTGCCCTCGCTATTTCTTCTTGTGCTTTCCTGCTGTCGGTTTCTAATGCTCCCAATTCAGCAATTCGTTGGCGCAGTTCCACCAATTCGATTATGAGTTGCTCTTTTGTCTTATCTTCATCTTTCATCTCGGACCTCCCCAAGATAGGCAGCAATTTCACCTGAGGTTCCTGGGCTTTGCGAAGTGCGAAGCATTTGGGCGAACGCAGACATTAAAGAGGTCTACCCCTTCCTCAAGGTGGGGTGTCTTCCAATGGCCCCGTTTGATTCTCTTGTTTATTTGGATAACCACCCCCTTGAGGTTGGCCTAGTCTATCTCGGTGACAGTACCACCACAATTAATAATTAGCCCATCTGCTTCCGTGCGCACATGTTCGATACA
>SOKG01000195.1 GCA_004376205.1 Dehalococcoidia bacterium
TACAGAGGGGAGAGGCGCCTGAGGAGATGGTAAAAGTCTCGACAGAAGAGTTACGGCGACTTGCGTCCGCAAAGCTAGATGAGATACGGAGCAGACAAGCGGCAGGGAAGAAAGTCCACAGGGACGAGGTAGATGAGGGCTTCTTACTAACTGCGACAGATCCAAAAGGGACCATGACGTATAGCCCGTCGATAACCCTTCTTTTGACCAGAAAAGGCATTGTAAAGAGCAGAAGCGAGGCCAAGCGCCTGATAGCAGAGGGGGCCATAGAGGTGATTCACGAGGATGGAAGCACAAAGACTCTATCTCGTGATAAAGCTAGCGTTAAAGCAGGTGATCGCATCAAGGTAGGCAAGCGCCGCTGGGTTAAGATCGTCGACGCTGATGCTGAGCAGTAGTGAGTAGGCGAGACTACGTCTTCTCAGATTCCTTCTTTGACGCCGCGATTATCCTCTGGGTGACATGTTGTGGCACCTCTTCGTAGTGGCTGAACTCCATTGTATAGCCGCCGCGGCCCTGGGTGATTGACCTAAGGTCGATGGCGTACCTGAGCATCTCTGCCAGCGGGACCTGGGCATCAATGATGTTTATTCCGTCGCCGGGCGTCATGCCCAGCACCTTGGCTCGTTTTCCATTGAGATCGCTCATAACGTCACCCGTGAAGCTGTCGGGAATAGTTACCTGAATGTTCATTATTGGCTCAAGCAACACGGGTTGCCCCTCTAAGACCCCTTTTCTTACGGCATGGGAGCTGGCTAGCTTAAATGCTATGTCCGAGGAGTCGACCGAGTGATAGCTGCCATCATATAGTTTCACCTTCAGGTCGGTTACGGGGTAACCAGCCAGTACGCCCTCATGCAGAGCCTCATTAACCCCTTTCTCCACAGCCGGTATATAGTTTTTGGGCACCGACCCACCTACTACCTTTGCTCCAAATTCGGACCCGGTTCCCCGGGGCAATGGTTCCAGCTCCAGCAAGACATGCGCGTATTGGCCATGTCCGCCAGTCTGCTTCTTGTGCTTGTATTCTGACTTGACTGGCACCGTGATCGTTTCTTTATAAGGTATCTTAGGCGTTTCGGTCCTCAACTCAACGCCGAACTTGCGCTTTATCTTCTCTACAGATACATCTACGTGCGCTTCTCCCATTCCCGATACGATGGTCTCTGCTGTAACTGTATCTTTGTGGACGGTGATGGTAGAGTCTTCCTCGCTCAGCCTGCCCAGCGCTGGCCCCAGCTTATCCATGTCGGCTTTGGTCTTAGGGTAGACAGCGACGCTTAGAGTAGGAGCGGGAAAATCGATGGTGTCAAGCAGCAACGGGTGTTCCTTGTTACAGAGGGTATCGTTTGTGCCTGTCTCGGCCAGTTTGGCCACAGCACCGATGTCCCCAGCGGCAATTCGTGACACAGCCTCTTGAGCCTTGCCCCGTATCATATAGAGCTGGCCGATGCGCTCGGCGCGGTTCTTATTGGCGTTCCATACGCTGGAGTCGCTGTTAATGGCACCGCTATAAACCCTGAGATAGGTGAGCCTGCCCACGTAGGGATCAGCAGTCGTCTTGAAGACCAGGGCTGACAGTGGCGCTGTGTCTTCTGGATCTATGGCTTCCTCTTGCTGAGTTTGAGGGTTGCGGGCCGTGATCTTGCCCTTATCCTTTGGAGATGGCAGGTGGCTGCAGATAGCGTTCATTAGTTCGGCGACGCCCTTATTCTGCATAGCAGAGCCTACCATAACTGGCACCGCCTTGCCTCCAGTTATCGCAGCCTGCAAACCACGACGAAGCTCCTCCTCGGTTAGCTCCTCCCCTTCCAGATACTTGGCGATGAGGTCATCGTCGGTCTCGGCAGCGGCCTCAGCTAGCCTGTCACGAAAGGCAGCTACCTTGTCGCCCAGATTGGATGGAGCATCAGAAGGCTTGGCAGTGATCAGGTCCAGCACTCCTTCGAAGCTGCTCTCGGAGCCTATGGGTAGTTGAATAGGCATACATTTCTTGCCAAACGTATTCTCAAGCTGCTCCAGTGTCTTGAAGAAATCGGCGTTCTCGCGGTCGATCTTGTTGATAAACAGTATGCGAGGAACACCCTCATCCTCGGCGTATTTCCAAACCATCTCAGTTCCTACCTCCATTCCGGAGGCAGCGCAAACCACTATCACGGCGCCTTCGGCGACACGCAGCGCCGCCTTGACTTCCCCCACGAAGTCAGCATAGCCAGGGGCATCGAGGATGTTTACCTTGGTCTTATTCCACTCAAAGGGAAGCAGGGAGGTACTGATGCTGATTTTGCGTTTCACCTCTTCGGGATCATGGTCCGAGGTGGTGGCTCCATCATCTACCTTGCCCAGCCTGGTAATCGCCTTGGACTGGAACAACATGGCTTCACTGAGCGAGGTTTTGCCAGCACCACTATGAGAGAGCAAAACAACATTATGTATTTGTCCGCTCTGATAATTCTCCATATTTCCTTCCCCAATTCGTAGTGACCATATTTTACTTCATGTCATGGAGCGGCGCAACTGGGGTTGATGCCTTGGCAGGAGTCCTTGAGGTCGCGATGAGCCTGTGATATGCTGAGAAACGGGCTATTGGCCTGACGGATAATCTCTGATGGTAATCGTGGCATGATGTGGAAATCGTTGGCCGGTGCAGCGCTCGTTGTCTTGGTTATTGTCTCGGCCCTAAAGGGCAGTGATTTGCTTACGAAGCAAAGTGAGTGGGATAGGATTGCCAGCCCCTACAGTTTCAATATCGCACGGTGGGAATTCGAAAACCTCTTCGACAAGTGGAAATACAAGGTGCAAGAGGTTTTCCATCCAAGCGAGCTGTCCCAAGCTGAGAGTGTACAGCTAGTCAGGGACTACCTGTCTTTGGCCCAAGAGATCACCTCACTTTCAGCCAAAGGACCTGGGTCAGAGAAGGAGGAAGCGCAGCTTGCTGCTCTAAAAACGGAGAGAGATCGGTTAGAGGACCAGGTCGAGGAGACCATAGAGGCTCAGATAAGTGGGGTTCTGGCTGATGAAGGTCTATCGACAACGTTGAAGCTAGGTGGCGAGGTTGAACTTCTCTTCCCTCCAGTGGATTTCGAGTTCGAAGAGAGACCCAATGTCCTGATGGTTTCAGCTAGGCATAAGATAGAGCTTGTTGATACCGTCCTCCTTAAGCCAGGCATGAGTCTGGAGCAGATGGCAGAAATCGAGGAGGCGGTAGAGGGGCGGGACTACTCAGGCCTAGTGGAACCGCTCGGCGGTGTTGCTACCTATCCCAGCATTATCCCACAGATGCCTTTGCTCCAGGATCTTCTTTCCGGGATAGCACATGAATGGCTGCACCACTACTTTTTCTTCCGACCCTTAGGACAGAAGTATTGGTCAAACTACGAGATGACCACCATAAATGAGACTGCTGCCAATATAGCCGGCAATGAGATAGGACTCATGGTCTATGAGCGGTACTACGGCGGAGAGGAAGAAGCGGCGCCAGCAGCCGAAGAGCAGGAGCCGGCATTCGATTTTGGCGGGGAGATGAGGGAGATCAGGCTCACCGTCGATCAATACCTGGCAAGGGGAGAGATTGAGGAGGCGGAGAGGTATATGGAAGAGAAACGCAAGTTTCTTGAGGCCAATGGATACTATATCAGAAAGCTGAACCAGGCGTACTTTGCCTTTCACGGCACCTACGCTGATACCCCGACGTCAGTGAGTCCAATCGGTGACCAGTTACGGAAGCTTCGAGAGCGAAGCTCTGCTCTGGGTGATTTCATAGGTACTGTGTCCGGGGTTTCCAGCTATCAAGAATTACTGGAGATGGTAGGCGAGTGAAAGGCTGGCCGATGTCAAGACCTACTTCCCATTTCTATCCAGGACGTTTATAATCGGGAAGCAGCTGCATTTCGAGCAAACAGGTATAGCTCTATGTGGACATACCTAGCGTTCAAGATTACGGGATTTACCATAGCTTACTTACCCACGAGGGTCGGATATTTGCTCACGCGTTTTGTCGCGGATATGCTCTACGTATTCTGGCCACCGCTGAGGGCTGCAGTAGCGGCCAACATGAGGCCTGTCCTAGGGTCCGAGGTGGATAATGCTACGCTGAGGCGAGCTGTACGAGGCGTCCTCAGGAATGCCACCAAGAACTACTTCGATCTCATCCATTTGCCACACATGAAACTCGATAACATCGACAGCCGCATAACAACCCACGGCTGGCACAATTTTGAGGACGCTTTGAGTAGGGGTAAGGGGGTAATCGTAGTTACCGCGCATCTCGGCAGTTTTGATATGGCTGGGCAGATGCTTGCGGCGCGCTCGGCAAAAGTCACAGTTCTGGTTGAGCCTCTGGAGCCACCGGCCTTGCTCAATCATGTCATCGCCCTGAGGAGGAGCAAGGGTCTAACTTGCATGCCTACTCAATCAGGTGTGCTAGAGGTGGTGACACAGGCTCTGCAGCGTGGTGAAGCAGTGGGGCTGGTGTGCGATCGTGATATTGGAAAGGACGGCTTCAAGGCGACGTTCTTTGGAAAGGAGACCACCTTCCCTACAGGTGCTGTGCGCATTGCAATGCGGACAGGGGCAGCGGTTGTCCCTGCCTTCAACCTGCGCCGAGGAGATGGGGGGTATGATGCATATTTCGAGCCTGCCCTCGACGTTATTCCCTCGGGGCA
>SOKG01000314.1 GCA_004376205.1 Dehalococcoidia bacterium
TATACCGGCGAAGCGATGGGAACTACGGCCTGATCGAGCCCGAGTTCGCCTGACAAAATCCTGCCATTTCTAGAGTAGGGTGGGTGAAGTGGCAACGGAACCCACCCTACCGCTGCTGCAAAGGCCTAGTTTCTTCCCACCCGTCCTTGTGTTAGAATCTGTCGTGGTTTTCGGTTATGGAAGATTTAGCCCAAAAGCTCGTATCCTGGATCAGAGAGCAAGTCGCGGGGGCGGGGTGCGAGGGGGTGGTCTTTGGCCTCAGCGGCGGACTCGATTCCTCGGTGGTTGCCGTCCTCTGCCAGCGCGCCTTCCCCGACAACTCTCTCGCGGTGCTGATGCCCTGCCACAGCACTAAAACGGACCTGGATGACGCCCAACTCGTTGCCCAGAAGTTGGCCATCACCACCGTAACCGTGAGCCTAGACGAGGTTTTCGATTCCATCCTTAAGGCTCTTCCCAAAAGGGAATACGATCCCGCTACTAAGAGGCTGGCCGAGGCTAACCTGAAGCCCAGACTGCGGATGAGCACCCTGTATTACTTCGCCAACCGACTCCGCTACCTGGTGGTGGGTACCGGCAACCGGAGCGAGATCGCGGTGGGCTACTGCACCAAATATGGCGATAGCGGCGCCGACATCCTGCCGCTGGGGAATCTACTGAAGGGCCAGGTCAGGGAGCTGGCAAGCCATCTCGGCATCCCCCACAGGATAATCGAAAAGACCCCTTCAGCCGGTCTCTGGGAGGATCAGACCGATGAGGGAGAGATGGAACTAAGCTACGAGGAGCTCGACCGCTATTTGGCAAGCGGGCAGGCAACCGAGGGAGTGCGCAGAAAGGTGGAAGCCCTGGCTCGAGCCACCGCCCATAAGAGGGCAACCCCACCCATCCCCCCGTTTTGACAACAAATTGGCAATGTGTGAGAATATGCAAGGCGTGCCTTACGTATGCCATCAGATTCCCAAACCGCCCTCGAAAGGAGTTCTCTGACATGGCTGAAGAAAAGGAAAAGCCCCCGATGCTGGATCGCTACCGGGTTTTGGACTTGACTGATGACAGGGGAGCTTTGTGTGGCAAGACCCTGGCTGAACTCGGTGCCGATGTGATAAAGGTGGAGAGGCCAGGCGGCGACCCTTCCCGGAACATCGGACCTTTCTACCAAGATACGCCCAATCCCGAGAAAAGCCTCAACTGGTTCGCCTTCAACCTTAATAAGAGAGGGATAACCCTCAACATCGAGACCAAAGATGGCCAGGAGATATTCAAGAGGCTGGTCAAGACAGCCGATTTCGTTATCGAGTCCTTCAAGCCCGGATATCTGGACAAGCTGGGCCTGGGGTACAAGGCACTGAGCGAGGTCAACCCCAGGATTATCCTGACCTCGATCACTCCATTCGGGCAGACGGGGCCCTATAGCAGCTACAACGCCTCCGACCTGATTACAATGTCCATGTCAGGTTACGTCTACATATGCGGGGACTCCGACCGCCCCCCGGTGCGGTTCAGCAGCGACCAGTCTCACTACCAGGCTTCCTTACAAGCGTCGGTGGGCGCCCTCATCGCGCACCACTACAGAGAGCTTAGCGGCGAGGGGCAGCACGTCGACGTCTCCATACAGGAGTCCATGGTATGGACCCTCTGCTATGCCCCCCATGACTGGTACATCCTTAAGTCACTGGAGCATACCAGGGAGGGGCCCCTCTGGAAGCGGTATGGTGTTACCTACCGGCTGATCTGGCCCTGCAAGGACGGCTATGTCTGCTACCGATTGCTTATGGCACAGCCGGGAGCAGAGGTGATGAACGACTTGATAGCATCCATGAATGCGGAGGGGCTGGGTGGGGATATGAAAGGCATGGAATGGACCAAGCTGAGCTTTGCCGAGGTGTCCCAAGAGGACATCAACCACTGGGAGGAGGAGATCGGGAAGTACTTCCTCAGGCATACCAAGCGGGAACTTCACGAGGAGGCGGTAAGGCAGAGAAACGTCATCCAGCCGGTTAATACCGGCAAGGACATCTTCGAATCACCGCAGCTTGCCGCCAGGGACTTCTGGGTAGAGGTGGAACACCCTGAGCTGGGTGCCTCCCTCACCTATCCCGGCCCTTACTTCAAATCCACCGGGACTTCATGGCAAAAAGGGCACAGGGCTCCCCTTATCGGCGAGCACAACGAGGAGGTCTACGAGAAGGAACTGGGGTTCCCCAAGGAAGAGCTTGCCATCCTGAAGAGGGAAAACGTTATCTAGTCTTCTAAGCGAGAGGGATATCGAGATGAAGAAAGCAAAGTACGCACTGGAAGGGCTAAAGGTAGTAGATTTCTCCTGGGTCTTCACCGGACCCATAGTAACCAAGTTTCTCGGCGACCACGGCGCCGAGATAATCAAGATAGAATCCGCCACCAGGCCGGATGGCACCAGAGTATACACACCGATTAGGCCCGGGGCGATGGGGCTAAACAGCAGCGGCGTTTTCGCCAACTACAATTCCAGCAAGTACAGCATGAACATAAATCTGCGTGAGCCCCGGGGCGTGGAGATAGTGAAGAGGCTTGTGGAGCGGGCTGATATAGTCCTGGAGACCTTCGGCCCCGGCGTGATGAAAAGGCGGGGCTTGGACTATGATGAATTGAAGAAGGTGAAGCCGGACATTATCATGCTCAGCATGAGCATGGTCGGCCAATACGGACCCCATTCCCAGCAGCCCTCATTCGGCCAGGTTCTACAGGCGACAAACGGATTCGTCCACCTCCTCGGCTGGCCCGACCGGGCACCTTCGTTACCCGTCGCCGCCTATACCGATTTCATCGCACCTTGGTATGTCCTCATAGCACTGATGGGCGCTCTCGACTACCAGCGCCGCACAGGCAAGGGGCAATACATCGACCTCGCCATGCTGGAAGCCAGCGTTCATCCCGCCTCACCGGTGGTGATGGACTACACCGTCAACGGCAGGATTCAGAACCGCATGGGCAACCGCTGCCCCGGCGCCGCGCCCCACGGGGTATACCCCTGCAAGGGTCACCAGAGGTGGTGTGCCATAGCCGTATTCAGCGACGACGAGTGGCAGGCCCTGTGCCAGGGCATGGACAACCCCGAATGGACCAAATCTCCGAAGTTCGATACCCTGCCGCGCAGGACAGAGAACATCGAGGAGCTGGACAATTTGATGGGCGAGTGGACAGCAAACTACACGCCGGAAGAGATAATGGCCAAGCTGCAAGCGGTAGGGGTAGCAGCGGGGGTGGTGCAGACCGGTGAAGACCTGGTGGACCACGACCTGCAACTGAGACACCGGCACCACTTCGTGGAATTGGAGCACGCCGAGATGGGATTGCACCTCAGCGAGAGACCGCCCTTCCGGCTATCCAAGACCCCATCGGAGCCTCAAAGGCCCTTCCCCTCCTTCGGCGAGCATACCGAGTACGTTTGCAAGGAGATTCTGGGCATGGCCGATGAAGAGTTTGCCGAACTGATTGGCACCGGAGTCCTCAGTTGACAACTTCGCGGCAATATGTTAAGTTCCATCAGAAAAAGGCAGTGACGGAGACGAGTAGACGGGGGAATCACACAGCGAGTCTGGTATGGTGAGAGCAGATGTGACCAACCCGGCCGAAAATCCCTCCCGAGCCGTCAATCGAAAAGGGTCGCCTGAGTAGACTTGGCCGGTTTCGTCAGCCGTTATCCCTGACGAGGCATGAGTACGTGCCTTAATGAGAGCCCCGACAAGTCGGGGAAGTAGGGTGGTACCGCGGGAATCAAGTCCCGTCCCTTCGGGGATGGGGCTCTTTGTTTTGGCAGGAGGATTCCATGTATAAGCCGGCGGCCAGCAAGGTGAATTTCCCTGAGCTTGAGCAGCGTATACTTGGCTTTTGGCAGGAAAAACGGATATTTGAGCAAAGCGTCGAGCAGCGTCGGAGTGGCCCTCGATATGTTCTGTACGAGGGCCCTCCAACAGCGAATGCCAGCCCGGGCATCCACCATGTGCTGGCGAGGGTGTTCAAGGATATATTCCCTCGCTACAAGGCGATGAAGGGCTACTATGCCCCGCGTAGGGCGGGCTGGGATACCCACGGGCTTCCAGTGGAGCTTGAGGTTGAGAATGAGCTTGGACTTAAGAGCAAGCCCGATATCGAGGCCTATGGTGTGGCTGAGTTCAACAGCCTCTGCCGCCAGAACGTGCTCAGGTATGTCAAGGAGTGGGAGGAGCTCACGGATCGCATCGGCTTCTGGATAGACATGCAGCATCCTTACATAACATTCGACAAGGACTATATCGAGACCTGCTGGTGGATAGTAAAGCAGCTCTGGGAAAAAGGGCTTATCTACCAGGGCTATAAGGTCACCCCGCACTGTCCCCGCTGTGAAACCAGCCTCAGCTCCCACGAGGTCGCCCTGGGCTATGAAGAGGTGGACGATCCTTCGATTTACATAAAATTTAGATTGACCGAAGCATCCAAAAAGAAATTGTCTGAAAAGCTGCACCTTGATAACGGTATTGTTGACACCTTCTTGCTCGCTTGGACCACTACTCCCTGGACGTTGTTGGGTAACACCGCGCTTGCTGTGGCAAAAGAGGCGGAGTATGCCCTGGTCGAATTACCGGGCGGCGCGGGTAAT
>SOKG01000285.1 GCA_004376205.1 Dehalococcoidia bacterium
ATTATAGCTATTATTATAGCTACTACAGCTATACTACTATAGCAGTAGAAAACGGTAGTAGAAAGTGGACGAGGTCGGCGTGAACAAGAAAGAGCAGGCGTTTCAGCTTCTCTCCCAGGGCAAATGTCCCAGTGACCCTGAACTCAGAGCCCTGGTGCTGAAAACAAGACACTATATGGCTGATTGTACCATCTGCATCCACCCGATTTCATACTTAAGAGTGTAGACCCATCTACCACTCGGCATTGACTACTCGACATCGGCGACGTAAAATCAAGAAAACATGCCTCAGAGAGATATTGGAAAAGACAATACGTATGAAAAAATGGAATGCTTTGCATATTCTCCGAAGCAACATAGATTGATTTCCGTCCATAAATAGTCAGGCCAACATACAAATGACTAGGCAGAGATTAGAGGATCTACGAATTGGCCTTGCGAATCTGCCAAATCTGGATTTTCCTGAGGTTAATGGTCGCAATGGAGAAGAATTGGCAACTGATGAAGCAGCAGTCTACTCTGCCAGAAAGAAGATACATAGCTTGTCCTGCAAGTAGCGGTGCCACCGGTGGTACCGCAATTGTCAGTGTATATTGCTACTCTCGCCCTGCCATCGGGTACTAGTGGGGCCCTCTTCTTTAGCCTTTTCTTCCTCGATTGAATGAACGGGGGGCAGCGTTACTGAGGAGAAGGATGGTTCATTGGCCTAGGAGGAAAGAATGCCGTACAAAAGCATCGGGGATTACGGGCTAATTGGCAACCTCCATACGGCCGCTCTGGTGAGCAACGATGGCTCCATCGACTGGTGCTGCCTTCCCAGGTTTGATTCTCCCAGCGTCTTTGCTGCCATACTGGATGATGAGAAAGGCGGCAGATTTCAAGTCAAGCCACAGACATCTTTTCAATCTCGTCAGGCCTATCTACCCAATACCAACGTGCTTCAGACTACCTTTCAGACAGAGACAGGAACAGCTACCCTGATCGATTTCATGCCCTGCTACCGAACCTCCGGTCGCAGACTAACCCATCCTACCGAGATCCATCGACTGATGGAATGCACCGAAGGTCAGGTGACCTTGGAGGTTGTGTTTGAACCAAAGCTGAACTATGCAAGGGGCGATACCTTGATAAGCATCTCCGAATACGGTGTCACGGCAAGGGGAGAGACAGATACGCTGGCATTGTGTTCTCTGGTCCCATTTGCCATCGATGGCGGCAGCGTCATTGGACGCTTTACCATTGAGCAGGGGGAGAGAGCTGAGTTCATCCTGTGCTATGGCGTGAATCAACCCAGGTCACCTCGCATCTATGGTGCAGAGGGTAAACTGGAGCGGACCGTGACCTTCTGGAGGGAAAAGGCCGAGAGTTGTATTTGTTCCGGCCCCTGGCGGGAGGCGATAGTCCGCTCATATCTTGCCCTGCACTTGATGTTCTACTCACCCACAGGAGCCATCATAGCTGCTCCTACCACCTCTCTTCCCGAGGAGATAGGCGGAGAACGCAATTGGGACTATCGCTTCTCATGGCTCAGGGATGCCTCACTGACACTCAACGCGCTTTTCCATCTCGGCCATCTGGAAGAGGCCCTGGGGTTCTTCAATTGGCTAGTCACTCTATGTCAGAAGTGTGGAGCTAAAGCCCAAATCCTCTACGATATTGACTATGAGCATGCTCTTGATGAGCAGATACTGGATCATCTCCGAGGCTACCGAGATTCTCGGCCGGTGCGTATAGGCAATGGGGCTTATGATCAGGTTCAGCTTGATGTTTTTGGAGAGGTGCTTGAGGCTGCCCATAACTACCTCGATATGGGCGGCTATATATCGCGTCGCACGTGGGAATCGTTGGAAAGCTTTGTGGATGCCGCCTGTGAGAACTGGCAATTGCCCGATAACGGCATCTGGGAGGTGAGAGGTGGCCCCTATCACTTTGTGCATTCCAAGCTCATGTGTTGGGTGGCCGTAGACAGGGGGATCAAAATAGCTGAGGAACTGGGATACAGGAAGAACCTCGAGCAGTGGCGAGCAACAGCCCAGGATATCCGGAATGACATACTCAGCAATGGCTGGGACCCGGAACGGCAGGCCTTTACTCAGCACTACGATACCTCAGCCCTGGATGCGAGCAACCTCCTCATGCCTCTCTTCGGCTTCTTGCCAATCTCAGATGAGCGGATCATGTCAACCATCGAACGCACTACTGAAGAACTTGGCTGGAAGGGCCTGCTGCGCAGATATAGAACCGACCAGACTGATGATGGACTCAGCGGATCAGAGGGAGCATTCTTATGGTGTTCGTTCTGGCTGGTGAGGAATTTGCTTAGGATGGGCAGGCTTGACGATGCTGTATCACTGTACCAGAGATTGCTCGGCTACAGCAATCACCTTGGGCTTCTTTCGGAAATGGTGGATCCTACTTCCGGGGAAGCCCTGGGCAACTTCCCTCAGGCGCTCACCCACCTAGCCGTAATCACTACTGGGCTGGAGCTAACCCGCGCGTCGGAGGAAGGGAAAATGAGAGGCAAGAAAACTCAAGGGGGGATATGATGAATGTCAAGAGGGAATTCGGTGTAGTTGGACTTGGCCGTATGGGGGCAAATCTTGCCCTCCAGGCCCTGGAGAAAGGCATGCAAATTGTGGGTTTTGACGTGAAAAACGTGCCAGAAGCACTCATACAGTCGGGCCTGATTGAGGTTCACAGTCTTGATGGTTTCCGTGACAAGCTCTCGCCGCCGCGACCGATCTTCATCTATATTCCTGCAGGTCCTATCGTAGACCGCGTAATAGATGATCTCGCCAAGCATCTAGAGAAAGGCGATATAATAGTTGACGGTGGCAACTCGTACTGGGGCGACTCCATCCGTCGCCATCGAAAACTCTCCGCTGAGGGAATTCACTTCGTCGATCTCGGAACAAGCGGTGGAGTCGAAGGTGCGCGCTACGGAGCTTGCTTCATGGCTGGCGGCGAAAGGGATCCGGTGGCACACGTCGAACCACTACTCCTCGAACTCGCTACCCCTGGTGGCTATGTCCACGCAGGTCCACCAGGTGCGGGCCACTTCACAAAGCTTGTCCACAATGGGATCGAGTTCGGCATGCTCCAGGCGATCGGTGAGGGCGTCGACCTCCTTGAAAACTATCGGGACAGGCTCAACATCGCGGATGTCCTTAAGTGCTGGCGTCACGGATCGGTAATCCGCTCGTGGCTTATTGACCTGATGGATGCAGCCTACAGGACTGAGGGCGGGCTTGAGAGAATACCGCCCTACGTTGAGGATACAGGTGAGGTCAACTGGCTGGTCAGCGATGCCATTAGAATGGAAGTCCCAGTGCCAGTAATATCGCAGGCGGTAATGCAGCTCTTCGCCTCGCGAGATGAGAAGAAACGCTGGGCTCGAGCAATAGCGATGATGCGCCACGGCTTCGGGGGCCACCCTTACGGTGCCGATGCATCGATTGTCCGGGAGCGCCGTGAGGGACGCGTCGGCGACTTCCCTGCGGAAGCTTTGACGGATTGAAAGGTTCCCTGAAGCAGGATCAGAAAGGCGGGATGAAATGAAAGCTGGAGTAGTGACCCCTGGTATGAGGGATAGCGCTAAGGTCGTTGACATGCCCGATCCTGTGCCTGAGCCGGGTGAAGTTCTGGTCAGAATACTGGAGGTAGGTATCGATGGCACAGATATGGAGATCAGCCAGGGGCATTATGGTGAAGCTCCACCGCACCAAGATTTCCTCGTTTTGGGTCATGAGGCGCTGGGCGAGGTCGAGGAAGCTGGCAACAGTGACCTTCAGAAGGGCGGCCTCGTGGTGCTGCTGGTGAGACGACCAGACGGCTGCATAAACTGCCGTAGCGGCCAATCCGATATGTGCATCGAGGGTAACTACAGCGAGTGCGGTATCAGGGGAAGCCATGGATTCTTGCGGGAGCTCCTGGTTGAGAAACCCGATTTCCTGGTGAGAGTCCCGCAGAATCTCAGGCAGGTGGCAGTTCTGACGGAACCCATGAGCATAGTGACCAAGGGAATCACCCAAGCAATGGAACTCCACCGCCGGAGCGCCAATCCTGCGCAAGTAGCACTGGTGCTGGGAGCCGGCTCTATAGGGTTGCTAGCCACAGCTTCTCTTCGCCTGCAAGGTCTCAGTACCTACGCACTGGATCTAGTGCCAAAAACCAGTGCAAAAGGGCAACTGGTAGAGTCGATAGGGGCTACCTACCTGGATGGTCGTAGCCTGGGCATCGCTGAACTACCTCGACAGCTGGGCAATCTCGATATCATTTTGGAGGCTACTGGCAATAGCACAGTCGTTTTCCAGGCCATGAGCGTCCTGGGGACAAATGGAGTGCTTTGCCTCACAGGTGTGTCAGCCGGTGAGAAACGTCTGCAAGTCTGTGCCGATTGCATCAACATGGAGATGGTGCTCGGCAACAAGGTGGTATTCGGCACTGTCAGCTCTAATAGCGGCCACTTCGAACGCGCGATCAGGACACTGGCCGAGATTGAGCAGAATTGGCCGGGCTGGTTGGGGCAGCTCGTCACTCGCCGATTGCCCTTGGTAGAGTTCAATAACGCTCTACAGCCTACAACTGAAGGCATCAAGACGGT
>SOKG01000089.1 GCA_004376205.1 Dehalococcoidia bacterium
AGGGGGCGCGGGCCGTCAATCCTGGGGGCGAATGTCACCGTGCCCCACAAGGAAGCCGTGGTGTCCTTGATGGACGAGTTCGATGACCTCGCCCTGGAGATTGGGGCGGTGAATACCATAGTGAATCGAGGGGGCCGCCTTAAGGGCTACAATTCCGATGCCGGCGGCTTCTTAAGAGCGCTGGGCAGGGAGGGAGGCTTTGACCCGGCGGGCAAGGGCGCGGTGCTCCTGGGCGCTGGAGGGGTGGCACGCGCGGCAAGCTTCGCCCTGGCAAGGGCAGGGGTGAAGTCGCTCGTTATTACAGATATTATCGAGGAAAAGGCACATGAGCTGGTATCAGACCTTGAGCGAAGCCTGGCTGGAGGGCAGGAACCGACCCCGAAGATAAGGGCGCTCTCACCGGATGCCCCTCAGTTTGGGGAGGCGCTATCGGGCTGCGACCTTGTGGTCAACTGTACCCCAATGGGGATGAAGCACAGCGCCGGTGAGGGCGAATCGCCCCTGGAGGCGCGGCTCATCCCGAAACGAGCGCTGGTCTACGATGTGGTGTATAATCCGATAGAGACGCCACTGCTCGACGATGCCAAAAGGGCAGGGGCAAGCACCTTGGGCGGGCTTGCCATGCTTGTCTACCAGGGGGCAGCGGCATTCGAGCTCTGGACAGGCAGGGAAGCTCCAGTTGACATAATGATGGAGACGGCGAAGGGAGCTTTGGGGAAGTAAGATAAAAGTAGGGTGGGTGGAGTGGAACGAAACCCACCTACTGCTGCTCGAGAATGAGGCGTGGAGAAATGTTTCGTTTTCTAACCGCAGGTGAATCTCACGGCAGGGGGCTGGTGGCCATCATCGAGGGGGTGCCCGCGGGGCTGGCTCTCGATGAGGACTCTATAGCTCGCGACCTCGCGCGCCGCCAGGGTGGATACGGCAGGGGAGCCCGCATGGATATCGAGCAGGACCGCGCCGAGATAATCTCCGGGGTGCGGCATGGGTTGACTATGGGCAGCCCCATCTCACTTCTTATATGGAACCGCGATTGGGAGAACTGGAAGCAGGTAATGAGTATCTCACCGGTGGAGCAGGAGGTCGAGCCCCTGACACAGCTCCGCCCCGGCCACGCCGACCTGGCAGGGGCTATCAAGTACGGCCTCGACGATGTCCGCCCTATTCTGGAGCGGGCCAGCGCTCGGGAGACAGCAAGTCGAGTCGCTGTCGGCGCTGTTGCCCGCAAGCTGCTCGCGGAGCTCGGTATCGAGATACACAGCCATACGGTTTGTATCGGGGGGCGCTGGAGCAAGCAAGCCGATTCTATTGACTGGGCTGGGGTGGAAGGCTCGCCCGTTCGCTGCGCCGATAGCGAGGCTGAAAGGGCGATGCTCTCGGCCATCGACAAAGCAAGGGAAGCGGGGGACAGCGTGGGTGGAGTTTTCGAGGCTATCGCCAGTGGCGTACCTATCGGCCTGGGAAGCCATGTCCACTGGGACCGCAAGCTCGATGGCAGGATAGCCCAGGCGATGATGAGCATCAATGCGGTGAAAGGTGTGGAGATCGGGGCAGGATTTACCGTGGCAAACCTCCCTGGCTCACAGGTTCACGATAGAATCGAGCCCGATGCAGAGCGGCTGTGGCGGCACGTCACCAACCGCGCCGGGGGGATTGAGGGGGGTATGAGTAACGGCGAGCCAATAGTCGTCCGCGCCACCGTCAAGCCCGTTCCAACCCTGGCCAAACCGTTGCCCTCGGCCGATTTGAGAACCGGCGAGGCAGTTCAGGCCCATTTCGAACGAAGCGATGTCTGTGTGGTCCCCGCCGCGGGGGTTATCGGAGAGGCAGCGCTGGCCATAGTCCTCGCTGAAGCGGTGTTGGAGAAGTTCGGGGGCGACCATATTGCCGAGACGTTGCGCAATTATCGAGGCTATCTAGACTCAATTGGTCCTAAGAAGACAGCATGATTAGCCTTGGCTTCCACTGCCATGAAGTCGACGTTCTTGAAGAACTAATACTTGGCAATGGCCTTAATCGCGGCGAGTTCTACAGCCTTCCCGCCGATGATCTTCCCAAGCTTAGGCGGTTGATCGAGCATCATAACCTTGACTGGAGCATACATGCTCCTTTGATCCAGCTTGACTGGTATCCTCAGCCTCCGACCTGGTCCTTTCTTTGCGATGTGGACAAGGATAACAGGGAATTGACCATGAAGATGATCATCTTGACTATGGAGCAGGCCGAGGAATACGGGGCTGGGTATGTGGTAGTTCACTTCCCCTCGCCAACATCGGATGCTTCGGGCGAGAGCGAGGCAAGACTCGAGGGGATTGCCTGGAGGAGCTGCGAGCGCCTCGCTGAGCTCAGCTTCAAGAGTGGTATCCCCATTCATATAGAGGGTGTGGGTCAAAGTCCTCTGATTAACGCTGAGTTCCTAACCGCGGTGCTGAAAGAGTACTCTCCCCTACGCTACTGTTTTGACACTGCCCATATGCATCTGGCTGCCCTTGACAATGGCTTTGATCTTTACGATTTTGAGGCGGAGCTTCTACCGTATCTGGGCTCGATTCATCTCTGGAATGCCCGTAGTCGGGAAGACTATCTCGCCTTTCGACATATCCCGGTACACCCCAGCCAGAGGGCTGATGATGGCTGGGTTGACATCGCCCGGGTGTTACACAGCCTGGACGCTGATAAAGCCTTGCTTCCTGTTATCTTTGAAAGTGGGCGCTCCTATCCTGAGGCGCTGGGAGACTATGACTATCGAGAAGGGGTAAAGTGGGTGAAGGAACTGCTGGAAACATCATCCTGACTGGCTTCTCCTATACCGGCAAGACGAAGGTGGGTCAGGAGGTAGCCAGGAGGTTGGGCTGGAGTTTTGTCGATATTGACGAGGAGATCGTCCGCCTCTGGGGCAAGCCGATTGCCGAGATATTCGCCCGGGATGGGGAGAGCCGGTTTCGCGAGTTGGAGAGGGAAGTGCTGCAGAGGGTATGCCAGGAGAAGGAGGCGGTTGTCTCCACCGGCGGCGGTGCCATTATGAATGCCTCCAACCGGGAATTGATGATGGCTGGCGGTGTGGTTATCTGCCTTGAGGCAAAGCCAGCCACCATATATCAACGGCTGCTTAGGGATGCTGAGGCCAGCGATGAGCAGGAGGTCCGGCCTCTGCTCGCTGGGTCTGACCCGTTGAGGCGCATAGAGTGGCTCAAAGGGTTTCGCCAGCCATATTATGCTCTGTCGGATTGGACGGTGCACACCGACAACCTGACCCTCGAAGAGGCGGCAGAAGAGGTGATACGCGGCTGGAGGTACGGGGGCGGCAAAAAAAGGGAGAGGATTGTCCTTCCCTCCATGGCCGATGCCAGGGAATCCGATGCCCCATATTGTGAGCAGCAGGGTGCTGCCTGCGTCGTGACCACTGCTACCGAAAGCTACCCGGTGTTTGTCGGCTGGGGCTTCCTTGACCAGCTGGGGAAGCGGATGCGAAACGCTGGACTTCAGGGCAGGGCCCATATTGTGAGCGATGACCGCGTGTTTCCGCTCTACGGTGACAGGGTGAAGAAGATTCTCGAGGAAGCTGGCTTCGCTGTGGACTCTATGGCAGTACCTCAGGGGGAGCGAAGCAAGTCCTTTGAGACGGCGGTCAGCATCTATGATTGGCTGGTGGACCGCCGTGCCGAACGTGGCGATAGCATCGTCGCCCTGGGTGGGGGGGTGGTGGGAGACCTCGCCGGGTTTGTGGCTGCCACCTTTCTCCGTGGCTTGCCCCTGGTTCAGATACCCACCAGCCTGGTAGGCATGGTCGATTCCGCTATCGGGGGGAAGGTGGGGATAAATCATCCCGAGGGCAAGAACCTGATTGGCGCCTTCTATCAGCCCCGGCTTGTCCTTGCCGATATCCAGACCCTGACCACTCTACTGCGGCGGGAGTTGGTCTCAGGCTGGGCGGAGGTAATAAAGCATGCCATGATCCGCGATCCGCGTCTGCTGAAGCTCCTGGAGGAGCGGTCACAGGAGCTGCTCAAACTGGAGGAGCAAGTCACTACTGAGGTAGTGGCGCGAAGCGCTGCAATTAAGGCCGGGGTAGTGAGCGAGGACGAGAAAGAGCTGGGGATACGGATTATTCTGAACTACGGGCACACCATTGCCCACGGCCTGGAGGCAGCCACGAGCTACGAGCGTTTTCTACACGGAGAGGCGGTTGCTATCGGGATGATGGGCGCGGCTATGATCAGCCAGCAGCTGGGACTACTGTCCCAGGAGGTCGTGCAGCGGCAACAAGCCTTGCTGCAAAGATTCGATCTGCCTACACGCTGCTCCGACGTCGATATCGAAAGAATACTTCGTGCTATGGAGCTGGACAAAAAGACAGGTGAAGAAAAGGTGCATTGGGTCTTGCTTGCTGGTGTCGGTCAGCCGGTGATTCGTGATGATGTCCCCCGTGAAGTGGCGGTGGGTGTGATTCGGGAACTGCTGCAGAGTTAGATAACCCCCATGGGCGAGTGACTACCAATAAATGATGAGAATTGATATGCCAGATGCCGTTGAGGGGTGAGCCCTTCGGCTCCGCTCAGGACAGGCTTGTCGAACCATGAACGGC
>SOKG01000241.1 GCA_004376205.1 Dehalococcoidia bacterium
CGCTCAAGGGCCCGGTGACCACACCTGTGGGAAAGGGCTTCAGGAGCGTGAACGTCGCCCTGCGTCAGGAGCTTGACCTCTATGCCTGCCTCCGTCCCTGCAAGAGCCGCCCAGGTATTCGCTCAAGATACGAGAATGTAGATATCGTGGTGGTCAGGGAGAACACCGAGGACCTTTACGCCGGCATCGAATTCGAGAGAGGGTCTCAGAAGGCTGCGGAGCTGATTCGCTTCATTGCTGAGGCAGGACAAGGGGTAATCAGTGCCGATTCGGGCATCAGCATCAAGCCTATCTCCCAGAGTGCAACCAGGCGAATCGCGACCTTTGCCTTCGACTATGCCCGTGGCAATGGCAGGCGAAAGGTCACCTGTGGTCACAAGGCTAACATCATGAAGTTCTCCGATGGTCTCTTTCTATCCGCTGCCACCCAGGTAGCCCAGAGCTATCCCGACATCGAGTTCGAGGATGCAATCGTGGATAGCCTCTGCATGCATTTGGTGACAAACCCAGAGCGATATGATATCATGGTGCTGCCCAACCTCTATGGAGATATCGTATCCGAACTCTGTGCTGGGCTTGTCGGCGGGATTGGAGTAGTGCCCAGCGCCAATATCGGGGATGAAGTCGCGGTTTTTGAACCTGCTCACGGCAGCGCTCCCCGATACGCGGGCAAGAACAAGGTCAACCCTATGGCGATGATGCTCTCGGCAGCCATGATGCTCAAGCACATTGGGGAAGAGAAAGCAGCCAGTAATTTAGAGAGCGCCATCGCCTCAGTCATCTCTGAGGGCAAGACGGTCACCTACGACCTGAAGCCCGCCCCCAACGACCCCACAGCGGCAACAACCTCCGAGGTAGCGGATGCTGTCTGCAATAAGCTAAAGGAGGCAACATATCATGCGTAACAAAATCACCATTGTCGGTGCCGGAAACGTGGGAGCTGGCTGTGCCCAACGCTTGTCGGAGCGCGGCTACGCCGACATCGTCCTTGTGGACATCGTTGAAGGAATGCCTCAAGGCAAAGCGCTGGACATACTTGAGAGCGGGCCTGTGGTTGGCTTCGATTCCAATGTCATTGGAGCAAATGGCTATGAGGAAACAGCAAGATCCGACATTGCTGTCATCACCTCCGGGGTTCCTAGAAAGCCAGGGATGAGCCGTGACGACCTTGTGCTCACCAATATGAAAATAGTCAAAGGGGTAACCGAGGAGCTGGTCAAGCACTCACCAAACTGCATACTCATCGTGGTCGCCAATCCCCTGGATGCAATGGCTCAACTGGCGTATAAGGTAAGCAAATTCCCTCGAAACCGCGTAATGGGCATGTCAGGTATCCTTGATACCGCTAGATTCAGAACCTTCCTTGCCCAGGAGCTTGATGTCTCGGTTGAGGATGTTGCTGCCTACGTCTTGGGAGGTCATGGGGACACAATGGTACCCCTAATCAGGATGGCCACAGTTGGCGGCGTACCTGTAAGCGAAGTCCTGCCTCAGGAGACCATCTCCAGAATTGTGGAACGTACTGTTAAGGGTGGTGGCGAGATTGTCTCATTGCTGAAGACTGGAAGTGCGTTTTATGCACCAGCGGCAGGTGTTGCCCAGATGGTCGACTCCATAGTTTTGGACAAGAAGCGAATCTTGTCCGTTGCTGCGCATCTCGAAGGCGAGTATGGAATTAGCGGCGTGTTTGTGGGTGTACCCGCAAAGCTGGGCAAGAACGGTATCGAGCAGATCATCGAGATAAAGCTGACCCCGGAGGAGGATGCGGCGCTGAAGAAATCGGCGGATGCTGTCAGGGAGCTTATCAAAATCATGAAATTATGACGATGCAGGGATGAAAGAAATCAAAGCGAAAGATGTCACCAGCACCATTGCGCGGCTGTGCAAGGAAGCCAATTACTTCCTCGGAGTGGATGTGCTCGCTGCCCTGCAGAAAGCGCGTGAGGAAGAGGAGTCCCCTGTAGCACGCCAAGTCTTGGATCAGATACTCGAAAACGCTGCCATTGCCGCCAGAGAGGAGATGCCTCTGTGCCAGGACTGTGGCCTCGCCATAGTCTTCCTGCAAATAGGGCAGGAGGTCCACATCTCTGAAGGCGATCTCTACCAAGCCGTGGATGAAGGTGTGCGGCAGGGCTACGCTGAAGGCTACCTGCGCAAATCGGCAGTCAGGCAGCCCTTTTCAGCCAGGGTCAACACCAAGGACAACACCCCTGCCATCATTCACACCGAGATCGTGCCCGGTGACCAGTTGAAGATCACCGTTGCCCCTAAAGGCGGCGGCAGTGAGAACATGAGCCGCTTCGCTGTGCTCAAGCCTGCCCAGGGACGCCAGGGGGTAGTCGATTTTGTGGTCTCCGCAGTGGAAGAGGCGGGGAGTAACCCCTGTCCTCCTATTATCGTCGGCGTAGGTATCGGTGGCAGCGTCGAGAAGGCGATGATTCTGGCCAAAAGGGCATTGCTTCGCACGGTGGGAGAGCCCTCTCCCGAGCCCGAGGCCGCTGAACTGGAGAAGGAGCTGCTACAGAGAATCAATGAGACTGGTGTCGGGCCCGGGGGTGTAGGGGGCAGGATTACATCACTTGCAGTGCATGTCGAAACCTTCCCAGCACACATCGCCAGCCTGCCCGTAGCGGTTAATCTCCAGTGCCACAGCGCGCGCCACAAAGAAGCCGTGCTTTGAAAGTGAATTGTATAGAGAACAATGATCTTGCGATTGGTGATAGGTAGTGATGGAAGTCGTCCATGATGTGGTAATCCTGGGTTCGGGGTTAGCAGGTTTGAGGGCAGCCGTTGAAGCTGCCCGGGTAAGCAGCGATGAGCTGGATATAGCCATAGTCTCCAGGGTTCAGCTGATGCGCTCGCATTCTGTCTGTGCTGAGGGTGGCACAGCCGCAGTCTTGCACCCGGAAGAAGGCGACAGCCTGGAGCTTCATGCCTGGGACACCGTGAGGGGGAGCGACTTCCTGGCTGACCAGGATGTGGTGAAGCGTTTCGTGGAAGAGTCCCCAAAGGAACTCCGCCAGCTTGACCACTGGGGTGTTCCTTGGTCGAGACGTCCCGACGGTCGCATGAATCAGAGGCCATTTGGCGGGCACACCTTCGACAGAGCTACCTTTGCCGAGGACAAGACCGGCTTCTTCGAGATGCACACACTGTACGATAGACTACAGAGATTTGCCCGCATCACCCGGTATGACGAGTGCTGCGTTACCTCTATCTTGATAGATAACGGCATATTCCAGGGTATGACGGTCTGGGACCTCACCAGTGGGGAGTTCTTCTTGATAAGGGGCAAGGCTCTGGTCATAGCTGCCGGCGGGGCCTGCCGCATGTTTGCATTTACCACCTACTCTCTTACAGCCACCGGAGACGGCATGGCTATGGCTTACAGGGCTGGCTTGCCACTCAAGGACATGGAGTTTGTGCAGTTTCACCCCACCGGGTTGGTGCCGTCAGGTATTCTGATAACCGAGGGGGCGAGAGGCGAGGGTGGATACCTCATAAACAACAAAGGCGAGCGGTTCATGGAGAAGTATGCGCCCTCCAAAATGGAAACTGCGCCCAGAGACATTGTATCACGCTCGGAGATAACCGAGATTGCGGAGGGCAGGGGGTTTTCGAGGCCGGATGGCCTGGACTATGTGCAGCTAGATCTGCGACATCTGGGCGCTGACACGATAAACGAGCGATTGCCACTGATCAGAGAGGTAGCTATCAAGTTTGCCTTCATCGATCCCATAGAGCAGCCTATACCAATTAGGCCGGCGGCCCATTACTGTATGGGCGGCATTCATACCGATATCGATGGAGCAACGCCGGTGGAGGGGATTTCGGCAGCGGGGGAGGTTGCCTGTGTATCATTGCACGGGGCAAACCGCTTGGGTGCTAATTCCACAGCGGAGTGCCTCGTCTGGGGTAGGATCACAGGAGAGAAGGCAGCCCGATATGCTATGGCACAGAAGTCTCTGGCGCCTGCTCCTCAGCAGAAAGTGCAGGAGGAAGAGAGACGCTTGTTTGAGCAGCTGGGACACGGCAATGGAAGCGAGGACGTGTTTGTCATTCGAACAGAACTGCAACGAATGATGGACAAGAACATGGCCGTCTATCGAAACGGCCCGGATATGGAAGTGGCACTTGAGAAGGTCAGGGAACTTAGGACAAGGCTTGAACATGTAAAGGTTATTGATACCAGTCGAATATACAATACCAACCTTGTTGCCCTTCTCGAAACGATCAATCTGATTGATTTGGCAGAGACAATTGTGCTCGGTGCCATAGCACGCACCGAGTCCAGGGGTGCGCATTCGAGGACCGACTTTCCCAACCGCGACGATGTTAATTGGGGTAATCACACCTTGGCCTACTATATACCTGGTCAAGAGCCGCGCCTGGACTATATCCCAGCGAAGATCACAATGTGGCAGCCGGTAGAGAGGAAATACTGATGGAAGGGAAGGCCGCAGGCAGCGAAAAGGGTCATTTGCCAAATCGTTTGGGCGTCAAAGGCTGGGTTTGGGCAGGGCACTATACTATAGAGCGATATCTGTATACGCTGCACAGA
>SOKG01000064.1 GCA_004376205.1 Dehalococcoidia bacterium
ACTGTCCCATCCGCGGGTGGGATTCGGTGGCCGGTGTGGTGATGCTTTCAGGATACACAGAAATTCCCAGACTGGGCGTCACTATAAACGATGTGAAGGCGCCTGTGAGCATGACGATGCCTATGCAGGAGGCACAGTTAACCCCATGAGACTTCTGCCTTCTTATGGGCAGAAGTCCGGAGTGATGGCATGTTGATGGTCAAGCGAGTCTGGTGGATTCCAATACTGGCATGCATCATCTTAGGTATCTTGTCCCTGATACCTTCAGATACTGCTAAGGATGGTACGTTCTTACCTTACCAGTCTATTATTCCCCTGGCTCCAATAAGCTCGATATTAATTTGGCTTGCTGGTGGCCTGTTCTATCTCCTGGGGCGGTGGGCTACGGGGAAGCCCATACGTTCGCCATCCCCCTAGCATCATGCCGAGGTAGCGCCACATCCATCAGTTGCGCCAAGCGTCCGCGGGATATGGGGTAGGAACCTATGGGAGACAGGCTGGGGCTTGGCAACTAATGGTAGTCGAGCACTACAACACTGGTGTCTGCGGGCAGGGCTGATTTGCTGATGTTAAGCTTTGGCTGGGTGACGACCTCTTTCAGCCCCATCTCCTTGAGGAAGTGTTCTAGAGGCTCCAGGTCCATCTTCACTACTTCCGTCTTGAAGTGCATCGGTATTACGAGCTTGGGTTGAAGTAGGCTTATGATTTCGACCGCTGCCGCTGCACCTATGGTAGCTCCTCCGCCCACGGGCACCATCAAGATATCGGTATCGCTCATCTGCTCGATTTGCTCGGCTGTCGGCACGTGTCCCAGGTCCCCAAGATGGCAGATGCTTACCTCCTCGATCTGTACAAGGTAAACGGTGTTCTTGCCTCGATGCTCTCCCCCGTCCGCATCGTGAAAGGTAGCGATACCATTGATGAAAACGTTGGCGATCTCGTACTCGCCTGGCCTGCTAATAACCTTGGGACTGCCTGCAACATCTTCCAAGAAGCTGTGCTGAGGATGAGGGTGGCTCACAGTGACGATGTTTGCTGTCAGTTTCTTCACAGGGTAGCCCAAGGTCCTGTCAAAGGGATCGGAAACGATTGTAGCTTCCTTACCCCTTATCCTGAAGCACGAATGACCCAGCCAGATGATTTCCACGCTATCCTCTTAATCGTGAGAGCAGTGCCCACCCCGAAGGCAGTGCCACTGCCGCTAGAATTAGTTTGATCAAGTCGCCTGGAATGAAGGGATAAAGCCCAGCCAAGAGCACCCCGTTAGTCGGGTCAAGGTATTTGAAATCCAACTGCCAGCCGCTAAGCCACGCTGGGGCGAAGAAGCGTGCCAGCCAGGGGAGACCGAAGAGGTAGATAACGGCATTGCCGCAGAGCATGGCAAGCGCCGTAGTCCAGAAACGCCGGCCCCAGCCCCGCTCGGCAAGGAATCCACCGACGAACGCGGCGGCTACAAACGCGATGAGATAGCCTCCGGTAGGACCGGCGAAGCGAGCGGCGCCCCCGCCGTAGCCCATAGTGGCAGTGAAGGCAAACACCGGTAACCCTATCGCACCCTGAGCCAGGTAGGCCATTATGCTCAGTGACCCCCGCCGACTGCCCAGAAGAGCAGCGGCGAGCAGTACAGCAAAAGTCTGCCCTGAAATTGGCACCGCCGTTCCCGGGATGAGAAAAGATATCCGGGCACAGAGGGCAACAAACCAGCTGAAGCCCACGATCAGCGCCAGATCGACTGCCAGATTGCGGTGTAATCCTGCTTTAAGCAACAGGGTGTCCACCATGGTAGTGGCGGTTGCTTGCCCATTCATAGGTTATCCCCTTTCTCTACTTAGAATGTTCTTGCCCTGCTCCCCATTGAATTGCCATGGCTGCCCAGCTAAGGCCACCCCCAAACCCGACCAGGACCACATTATCGCCATCCTTGATCCGGCCATCCTCTACGGCCTCACACAGAGCGATGGGGATCGAGGCTGCCGAGGTATTGCCGTAGCGGTCCACATTGATAAAGAACCTGTCCAAAGGGATGCCGAGAAGTCTGGCTGCAGATTTGATGATGCGGGTATTGGCTTGATGGGGGATGATGAGATCGATGTCTGATAGCTCGAGGTGGGCGGCGGCAACAACTTCCTTGGTTGCCTGGCACATGATGTTGATTGCGAACTTGAACGTCTCCGGTCCTTTCATGGTGAGAAAGTAGCGCCCATCATTTAGGCCGCAAGGTCCCGGGGTGTAAATAATCCCTGCCTTGGAGCCATCATTGCCCAGGACGAAGCTGAGTGCGCCTGGTAGCGAATCACTGGCCTGTATCACCACCGCTCCGGCGCCGTCGCCGAAGAGGACACAGGTGTTGCGATCCTGCCAATCCAGAATCCGCGAGTACACCTCGCTACCTACAACCAGAACATTATCGTATGTTCCGGCTGCGAGGAACTGGCAGGCTGTTGCCAGGGCGTAAATGAAACCGCTGCAAGCGGCATTGACGTCGAAGGCAGCTGCCTTTTTCGCACCCAGCGAATCCTGTACTAGAGAGGCGCAAGCGGGGAAGATATGCTCCGGGGTGCAGGTTGCCGCTATTATCAGATCGAGGGAATCGGGTAGAATTTTGGAAACATCGAGAGCCTTTCTACTGGCACCCACTGCCAGCGTCGACGCTGTTTCGTCAGCGCCGGCAATTCTTCTTTCCCTGATCCCGGTACGACTCCAAATCCAGGCGTCTGAGGTATTGACAGACCGCTCTAGTTCTTGGTTGGTGAGCACTTTCTCAGGCAAGTATTTGCCCCAACCTATAACCTGTGCATATCGAACCAAGGAGGTCTCTTCCTTTCAGCGCTTACCGAGGAGGTAGTATAGCAAACTTGATACACAAGGTCAAACGTCTTGACAAAATTTAGTGTGAGGTGATACAGTTAATTATGTGTTAGCACTCCCAACTGGGGAGTGCTGAGGGGGAGGGGAATGCTGACTCAGAGAAGGTCGAATATCCTCAAGATCGTAGTCGGTGAGTATATCTCAACTGGATTGCCTGTGAGTTCGCATACCGTCACCCGCAGGGGGGTGGGGGTGAGTCCGGCTACCATACGTAATGAGATGGTCGAACTGGAGGAAGAGGGCTATCTCTGTCAACCTCATATCTCGGCGGGACGCATCCCCTCGGATAAGGCGTATCGCCATTACATAGAGTCCATGGTGGGTGATGTTCAACTCTCTTTAGCCGAACAGCGCTTGATCCGAGAACAATTTCATCAGGTGGAGAGTGAGGTTGAGGAATGGACCCGTCTTGCTGCTGCCATATTGTCACGCACAGTGCGTAATGTAGCCATTGTTACTCTACCCAAGCCTTGCAAGTCCCGGCTCAAGCATCTGGACCTTGTCTCCCTTCAAGAGTTCCTGGCTTTGCTCGTTCTCGTCCTCAGGGAAGCTAAGCTGAAGCAGCAGGTGCTAACCTTGGAGGAGGCTGTTTCTCAGGAGGAGCTTAGTGTCTCTGCCCGGAGACTCAGCTCCGCCTGTGCTGGGCTGACTTGTTCCGAGATATCCAGCAAGGGTTTAGGGCTTTCTCCTCTGGAGGGGCAAGTAGTGGGAGCTGTGGTGCAGATAATGCAGGCTGAGGAGGGGGAGGATTATGAAGAGCCTTGCGTTGATGGCTTGCACCATATGCTCAGCCAGCCCGAGTTTGCCTCGAGGAGCAAGTTGACGGCAATTGTTGAGTTGTTGGAGCAGAGGAGCCTGCTCAAGTCGCTCCTACCCCAGGTGCTGACTGGAGAGGGGGTGCGAGTGGTCATTGGGAGGGAGAACAAACCGGACGCAATGCGGGACTGTAGCATGGTCATCACCAGATACGGTATTCCCGGGGAGATTGGTGGGGCCCTGGGTGTGATGGGGCCAACTCGAATGCCGTACAATCGTGCCATTCCCACTGTCTGCTTCTTGTCCTCGGTGATGAGCGAAATGGTGGGCGAGCTGTACGGGTAGTTGGATATTGGGAACAAATTCAGAGATTTCATAGCGATTTAAGAGGGGTGATATAGTTTGGCCGACGAAGAGAAGGACTTCTCGCCAGATCAGGAGGGTGTTGAAAGGGGGGAGGTTGAGGGGGCGGAGGACTTAGCATCGCTCAAGAAAGCGCTCGAGGAGGCAAAGGAGAAGGCAGAGAAGTATCTGGTCAACTGGCAGCGAGCAGAGGCAGACTTTGTCAACTACAAGAGGCGCAGTGAGCAGGAGCGGGCTGAGATGGCTAGTTTCGCCAACGCCACTCTCATCACAGACCTGCTTCCCGTCTTGGACGACCTGGAGCGAGCCCTGGAAAACGCCTCCGACGACTTCGATGGGCCTGCCTGGGTTGATGGTATCAGGCTTATCTATTGTAAGCTGAAAGCGGTTCTCGAGGATCAGGGGCTTTTGGAGGTCGAGGCTGAGGGTAAGGAATTCGACCCCAATCTCCACGAGGCGGTGATGTGTGTGGAGGGGGAAGAGGGGAAGGTCTGTGAGGAAATACAGAAGGGCTATAAGATTGGCGATCGTTTGCTCCGCCCTGCTAAGGTAAAGGTGGGGAAGGAGGGGGGGG
>SOKG01000015.1 GCA_004376205.1 Dehalococcoidia bacterium
AGGGATGGGCAGCGTCGAGTTGGAGCTGCGTGGGCTGGTCGCAGATAACATTGATGGCAGGCTCCCCCTGGCTGATAAGGTATTTCAGCCGCTCGTTGGTCAGCCTGGGGGTGGAGCAGCCAGTGATCTGGCGTCGGCTCCATAGCCGGCCGCGGTACATGTCCTTATAGATGCCTCTGGTGAAGGGGTAGTGGCCAGGATCGCCCGTCCTCTGAGCATACTCGATGCCCCTGACATCCTTGGGAGTGTACACCGGTTTTACTGGGATACCCGACCAGGTCTCCCGCCTCTCTGATTTCTCGAAGTAGCTGCCTCTTGCCTTCTGAGTCATTTGCCTCACCACCTCACTTCCTTTTCTTGCGAGCGTTCTCCTTGATGTAGGCCACGGATGCGCTCATGGGGGTGGCGCTGGGAAACACCTCGTCAACCCCCATTTGCTTGAGCACGCTGATATCGCGGCGGGGGATGTTGCCGCCGACGACCAGCAGCCTGTCTTGCAGGCCGTGGGCCTTTATCTGATCGGCCATCATCCTGACCAAGGGAATATGGTCTGCCCCCTGGAAGCTCAGCCCGATGACATCCACATCCTCCTCAATGGCTGCGCGGGCCATGCGCTCGGCTGTCTGGTGCGTGCCTATGTAGACAACCTCCATGCCAGCTTTGGACAGCCACGTGGCGATCATCCTTATCCCTCTGTCATGGCCGTCAAGGCCGATCTTGCCCAGCAATACACGCGTCTTCTGTTCAGCCATATGCTATCCTTCGCCGCCGCCACGCCGCCTTCAGCAGGATGGATTTTACCACAACAGGGAGAAACTTGACAATCTCCAAGTCTCGCTGCCGGGGCTGCTCTTGGGCCTGCCAGAGAACTTGACAGCCAGCAAGCGGGGCTCTTAACATAGTTGTAGCGGTTAGTATCGGAAGTCTGCGCCTGAAGCCCCAACCGTTTGGAGCAGAGACTGTGAAGGGAAAAAGTATGATGTATGATGTCGCAGTTGTGAACTACGAAAGGCCCCTTGAATCATTGAGAAAAGCGGTCGATTTGGCGGGAGGTCTTGGGGGCGTTTCCCGCGATTCAAAGGTGTTCATCAAGCCCAACTTCTGTCTGTGGCATGAAGGGGTGGATTTTCCCAAGTATGGCGTCTTGACAACGGCACGAATGATTGAAGATATCGTGATCCTGTTGAGAGAACATGGAGTGAAAGATATTACCATACTGGAAGGTGTCATTGAAATCGAGAGGGGACCCGAATCCGTGCTTCAACTCGTGGCCAAAGGCATGGGACTTGATATCCTTGCAGAACGCTATGGCGTAAAGATGATCGATGTACTGAAAGGCTCCTTTGCCAGGGTCACTGCAGGTGACGTGACGTTATCAGTCAATAGAGATCTCCTTGATGCTGACTATGTTATCAATATGCCGGTGCTGAAAACTCATACTCAAGCCATGGTGTCTTTCGGGATCAAGAATCTGAAAGGTGTGCTCAATATCGCCTCCAGAAAGAAATGCCACAATGCAGACAGGAGTATCGATCTGGATTATCATCTCGCCAAACTGCCGGGCATGCTCTCGCCATCCCTTACTATCCTTGATGGTATCTACACCCTGGAAAGAGGGCCCCTCTATACCGGTAGAGCGCATCGATCAAACATCATCGTCGCTTCAAAAGACCTTATCTCTGCCGATAAGGTAGGGGCAACAATCTTGGGTTTTGCCCCCGAAACCATCCCTTATATAGCTTTGGCAGCTAAGGACAATGGGCGACCGACTGATCTAAGCGATGTGAATATCAGGGGGGAAGTTGACATAAAAACGGCCTTGAAACCTCACAAGTGGGAATTTGAGCAGAATGAATCGGGCGACCTGCCACTATTCTTTGAACGGGCGGGAATAAAAGGCCTGACCTACCCACAGGCGGACAAGACTATGTGCACGTACTGCTCAGCACTTATCTACTATGTAATCTGGGGTATCTTGATGGCGGAGAATAGAGACAGACCTTTCGACGATATCGAAATACTGCACGGCAAAGTCTATGAACCCACCGAAGGACACAAACACACCTTGCTTGTTGGCCAATGTCAGGTGAAGAAAAATGGTGAAAACCAGTTGATAAATCATTGCGTGAAAGTAAAGGGGTGCCCGCCCAGCAAGAGGGACCTTCTTGAAGCGTATAGAGAACTTGGAATTGAATTACCCGACAATTTCATGGATTTGATGGTAAAAATCCCGGATATTTTTGTGAGGAGGTATGTAGATCAACCAGAGTTCGACGAGGCATTCTATAGAATCCAGTAGCGAAGCACCCTCTATACCTGTGCCTGTGATTGCGCGCCATGATACGCTCGACCGGGTTGGCAGAAGGCGAAGGCATAGACTGGAAACGACCTACTGGCGACCAAAGCTGGCCAGACGCGGGGCAGCAGGGTCATCAGGAAATGGCACTACGCCACCAGCTTGCCAAGGTGCCCCTCTCGGGATAGCATCTGTTCAGCTTCCCGGATAATGGTATCGATGAACTCCTTGACGCTCACCACCCTGTCGATGAACCCCACTGTCAGCGAGGGCCCGGTTATCCTCAGGGCCTCCCCAGGGTCATAGTCGGCATCCCAATCGATCTTAAAGTCTGGGGACTGTTTGAGGAGCACGCTTTCCATACGGGGAAGCCACTCATCCATGGACATGGTGCCTTTTCCCTGCGCTATCCTCTCATATTCCTCGGGTCTTGGTGGAGCCAGGGCGCGGTCCCGCACTGCGGGTTCCCAGGGTTGGGACTTCACGAGCGCTTCCTTGTAGCGATCCGAGATGGGGCATTCTTTGGTAGCTATGAAGCCAGTGCCTATATAGACGCCTTCCGCTCCCATGGCCAAGCTCGCCAGGAAGCTACGGGCGTCGCCAATGCCTCCGGCGGCGATCACTGGCACCTTGAGCATCCTGGCAGCATTGGTGATGGTGACCAAGGTGGGGAGCTGGGAGATGTTCTTGAAGCCAGTCCCCTCTAGGCCTACGATGACTACAGCATCTGCCCCGTGACGCTCGGCGGCCAGGGCATGCTTAATCGTGGCCACCTTATGCACCCACTTGAGGCCAGCCTCCTTTATCCGCTGGCCATGGTCGTCAGCGCGATAAGCAGCGGTGAAGATCACCGGTACCCTCTCCTCGATGGCTACTTCCCGCATCTCATCGATGCGGGGGCAAAGTCCCACCGAGATGTTGACTCCAAAGGGCTGGTCTGTCATGGAACGTGCCCTTCTGATATCCTCCCTCAGCCCTTCTGGATTGCGCAGGGCACTGGCGGTAATGATGCCGAAGCCCCCTGCTTCGGAAACGGGGGCGGCCAGAGCTGAGACGCCAAACCCACCGAAGGCCCCTTGAATTATGGGATATCTGCTGCCCAAGAGCTCGGTTACCCTGGTTCTCCACTTCATCGGGACTTCTCCTTCTCACTTCCAAACTGTTCTGTTGGTATTATACCAATCAATGCATTCGGAAGTAAATCGGGCCTTTTCACCATTCGAGGACTTCTTCCTCCTTTGGCAAACGACCTCTGGTACATTGAGGCTGTTCGGCAACGCTGGTTAATCCCACCCTCCCTCCCGTAAGCTGAACGAGATGGGAATCAACATAGAGCCTGCGGGGCCTTGACAGCCAGAGAGCCTGGGTCTTAGCATAGACTACAGTTGATATGGGAAGCCCTTGACTCAATGATGTGCTGAGGAGGAAGAACCGCATGGACATCACGAAGCCCAATCTTTACGACCCTTATGACCATCCCGACGAGTGGACGCCGGAGATGTACGAGAAACTGGAAAAGGCGAGGGACATTATCGAGGAGTGGTGGCTGCCAAATCTCAGGCAGCTGGACCGCCTCGGCGGCGTCCTGGCGCTGACAGAGATGTCAGACGTCTATTACGGCCTCCACAAGTCGATAATAGATGCCGGGTTCTACGGCAGAACTATCCCCAAGGAGTACGGAGGGCCTGGGTGGAATCTTTACCAGTGCGGCCTGATGTCGGCCGAGATCACGAAAATAGCCTTTACCAAAGGGGTAGATGACGCCTTCGCCTACGGCGAGCCCTGGGTTCACATTCTGCAACACTGGATCCCAGACGAGGACGCGAAGAAAGAGTACTTTAAGCGGACACTGGACGGAGGCTTCTGCACCGTCTGGGCCACTGACCCTGAGTCGGGGGTAGACATGGGCGGCATGCGGGGCAGCGCTGTCCTTGATGGAGACACCTATGTTCTCAACGGCCCCAAGTGGTGGATGGCAATGTGCAGCCCCGGTCCAGTCGGTCTTCAGTGGCACTTGGTGTTGCTTAAGACGGATACTGCCAAACGCACCAGCGGCCTCACTCTGTTCATAGTCAATGACGATGCAGCGGGCATTATCCGCGGCCGCGAGGGCGATCTCACTGGTGCCAGATGGGGCTGCGCTCGGTATGAACTTCTGTTCAAGGATCTGAGGGTGGACAAAAAGTATCTGGCGTCACCGGAGGGCAGAGGGCTCTACGCGCTGGTTGATGGCATGAACAAGCACATGGGCAATCA
>SOKG01000072.1 GCA_004376205.1 Dehalococcoidia bacterium
TATCTCATCCCCCCCAGCGTTTTCATGCCTGGCCTTGTGGGCCGCCAGGTCCAAGTCCTGAACGGTGGTCTCGGCCACATGCCTTGCGCCAACGCCATGCACTCCCGTGGTGGCGTCTTTGTGGGCGATCTCGATCCACTTAGAGGTGGCGGTGTCCCACTCGACGAAGTCGCCGTCGGATGGCGTAGGGACGTTGACGTCTCCGATATCGTCGAGATTGGCGGTAGCGCCGCCCTGGAGTGATACCCAGGATGTGCCGTTGTAGATATACCATTTATGCTCGTCGTCCCGGTAGAATAGCTGGCGTTCAGCGGGTGTGCCGGGAAAGCTGGTGCCGTGGATGAGCTCGTGGTGCTCCTCGTCAAGCCACTCTGCTTTGGAGAGCTCGTCTCCGACGTCTGCGTGCCTTATGCCTGACTTAGCCATTTCTCATCCTCGTTGGGCTGGGGACAAGCCCCAGCACTACGTTCTGCGTGCGCTATGCCTGATTTAGCCACTTCTCCTCTCCTTGTGGGGGACAAGCCCCCACGCTACGGTTATACGGTATAGACTGCGATAACAACGGCGTCCCTGGGATTGCCTTCGGGTGTGGCTACGATTACCTGTCTTCCGATCAGCATCTCTGCGTTGTCTATATTGCGGGCTACGTTTACATCGTCGAAGTAGGTGGTCAGTGAGCCGACGAGCTGAACCCCGGCCTTGTAGGTGGCGTTGTCCCAGGTCTTAAGAACCGCAACGCTAATCACTATACAGCTCCATTGGGATGACTCGGTTGTCGCGGGCGATGGCTTTGAGCTTCCTCTCGTAGCGGTCTAGCCTGGTCTGGCCCCACTTGAGATAGTTGGCGGTGGCGTATCTGCCGGCGATGGTGGCTTTGTCCACGGTAAAGAGTGAGGCTGAGGTTGCGAGGTAGCCGGTGGCTCCCAGGACGATGGTCTCCTCGGAGTGCTCGGGGATGGTGGAGGAGTCGGCGGCCAGGGTGTGCTGCTTGAGCCATCTTACCCTGGCATCATCTCCATTGCCTTCGTCCTCCATGTATATGGAGTTTCCCCATACCTCGAAGTGCTGGTAGTAGGGTGGCGTGTTGTCCAGGGGGAACTCCACGGAGTTGACTTTTAGCAACTTGGTGAGGCTGGAGATATCGATCTCGTTTGAGTCGTCGGTGGTGGCTATGTCGTCCTCTTGCTGCAAGGGATGGGCCAGGGAAAACTCCCTCACTACTCTCTCGATGGCTCCGTCGACCTCGTCGTTGGACCAGCGGTAGTTCTGGGCGTCGGTGTCCTGAAGATCTTCTCTGACTCTGGCTCGCATTGTTGCTATGTTCATTCCTTCACTTCTCCTTCACTTCGTTCAAGGACAAGGTTCAAGGACAAGTTTTGGCGGGGGAAGAGAGCTGACCCCCTTCCCTTAATAAAGGAGGTGAAAACGCCGCTGCGGGAGGGAAGCCCGGCGGCAGCTCCCCTCCCTATCGTTTTTACAGCCGTTTGGCTGAAAGCCTGTCTCACACTCATCAGATCTCGCTCTTCCCCAGTTGAAGGTAGACAACGGCGAGGACCCCTGCGGGCTTGCAGTTCACGGCGTCGGTGCACTTGGCCTTGACAACGATGGCGGCACCGTTGCTGACGGCGATCTTATCCTTGTCGAAGCGGGTCTCGCCGTGCTTGGCTCCTGCGGAGCTGTCCGCGACAGCCCGGGGAAAGGGGTTGGGATTCCTGCTGGCGCCGACATAGACGGAGAAGATGACGTCATCTCCATCGCTCTGGGCAGACTCGATCTCGCAATCGAGGCCCCGGATGCAGCCACCCTGGATGGCGTGATATTCAGCCACGGAGCCTGCGCCCTGGCAGGGCTTTAGGGCCTCATCGGTGGTACCCAGGGCGGCGGCGTTCTTGTCAAGCTCGAAGGTGAGGGTGATAATTCCTGACATTTCTACTGCCATAACGTACCTCCTTTCTTAGGGTCTGGGGACTGGAGGCTAGGGGCTCGCGGCTAATCCCTGGTCCCTGATCCCTAGGCCCCATGTTAGTCTCTCACTCCGGTGAGCATGGCGGCCTTGACGGTGGAGAAGTTGGCCAGGGAGCAGTACCACTTGATGCGGGTCCTGGTGGCATCCTTGGTCTCGAGAGATCCGACTCTCTCGACCTGGACCAGCTCGGGGCTGGTGAGGCCGCAGACGGCGCCCTCTCCCAGTCGGAGGGCGAAGATAACGGAGCAGTCGGATGATGTACCCACGGTGTAGCTATCCTTTACCCAGTCGGATATGGCGATGGGGATGCCGTTGTACATCTGGATTTGCTCGCCGAACTTGCCGGGCCGGGTCTCGAGGATGGCGCCTGAGGCGCGGATGAGGTTCTGGATCTTCCTGCGGGACCGGCGGCTCATGAGGAGCATATCGGGCTTGCCGCCTCGAATTAAATCGATAAGGACGTCGAGCTTGGTGAAGGCGAGGGTGGCGCCATTAACTCCTGAGCCGTAGTGGTTGCCATACATAGCCTGCCACTTCAGCTTGGGGCTGGAAGTGCCGTCCTCCACGGTGCCACCCTCGGTGGTGGGCCAGGTGGGATTGGAAGATCCCGAGGTACCGGCCACGATGCACTTATAGAGGAATCCGTTCTCCTCGCCAGCCTCGGGGACGACCACGTCGTCGAGGGCGTAGGCGGTGGAGGCTGCCCAGGCGGTGCCCTTAAGGAGCTTATAGAGTCCGTCGCCCGGGTTGGCATCGGAGCTGATGTCTCCGTTGAGAAAGCAGTTCTCGAACTCATGCCTGAGGGCCTTAGCCTTCTGCTCAATGACGGCTGCCTCGAGGTCCTGGATGTTGCTCCGGGTGGCCTTAAGGAAGTTGTCGACGTCGGCGTCTCCGCCGAGGACCTTGAGGGTGGCGGTGAGCTGCTTGAACTTGGGGGTGGACTCGGCCCAGGTGTCGCCGACGGCGTACCAGCCGACGGTGGGTAGGGCCCACTCCTGGTTATAGGTGAGCGCATTGCCCACGAGTTGAATGAAGGGCAGCTCCTGCAAAATAGGGCTATCCTTGATGACGGTCTCGATGATGCCCTGCAAGAGGACATCAGTGGAGAGCTTTTCTGCTTCTGCTAGTGTTATTGCCATAATTCTTCGTTTGGCGCGAGGGTTCTGGCACGAGGTTCATCAAGGCAGAGGACAAGCCTCTGCGCTACGCCTCGCACTACGCCTCGCACTACATTCCTCCTTTCGTTTGCAGCAAAGCTGCAAATAATTTTGAATTATTCATTTCCACTCCCTACCACCCCTATTCGCGGCGCTGCCGCGAAATTGCGTAGGCGATCTTCTCCCTGGGGGACATTCCCTCGAGGGAGATAGCGCCCCTGGTTGGCGCTCCTGCTGGGACTTTGGTTGCGGCAGCCTCGGCCTGGAGGGACTGCTTGACCGCCTCAACCGTGGCCTTAGCTTTCTCCACGGAGGCATCGATCTCCTCGATGCTCTCGCCAGTGATGATGCCCTCAGGGAGCTGGGGATTGAGGGCTTTAGCCATGACCAGGTATTTGGCTACGGCTGCGTCCTTGGCTTCCCTGGTTGATGCGAGCTCAACCGCGGTGGCTTCGCTTCCCTGCTTCGCTTCGCTTAGCGCGGTTTCCAGTTCGGCGATGCGGGCATCCTTGCCGGTGAGGCTTTCCTCGATGGCTGCCTTAGCTTTCTGCTCGTCCTCGAGCTGGGCCTTGATAGCGGCGAGCTCATCGGCTGCTGAAGCCTCATTCTGTCCTTCACTTCGTTCGAGGACAAGGTTTTCCTGGGTTTCCTGGGTTTCGTTTTCTGGCATAGATTCCTCCTCTTGGGGCGGGGGACGAGCCCCCGCGCTACATGACTTCGATGTTCAAGGTTCAACGTTCAACGTTGCACTTTGAACTTTGAACTCGTTACTCGGGCACCTCCATCTCAGCGGCAACTGCCCTCTCTCTCGCTCCGCCGCGTGTTGACTGTGCCCTGAATTGCTGGTTCATCTCCAGGATCCTCTCCCTCTCCTCCAACCAGCGGTTGAATTCCTCATCGGGGTCCTGGATTCCCATTTCGTCCATGGCGGTCCTTCGGCTGTGGACTCCTGCCTGGACGAGGAGCTGCTCGTTCTGGGCCCGCCTGGCGGTATCCTGGGGAAGTATCGGTCCCCAGACTACCCGGTGGGTGATGCCGTCAAAGTTCTCGCCCAGGTATTTTTCGGCCAGCTTCAGGATCATCGCCGTTCGCTGGTGATAGGCGTTTGTTCTTATGGTCCTTTTGCGGGTGACCTTCTGGATGAGGCTGCCCAGCTCGATGTTGAGGGCAGCTCCGGATAGGTCCTTCTCGACGCCGCCGTAGGCTGCCCGGGGGGTTTCGGAGATGTCGTGAAGGGTGCGGTAGATCAGGTCGATGTAGTCGATGTGGAGTCTGATGCCTCCGCCCTGGAGTAGATCTAACAGGTAGGCTTTGGCGTCCTCCGGTATTGCCCAGACGGCGCCTGGCTGGACCTTGATATCCTCGGCCGAGCCAATGTTCTCCAGGACGGCAATGGGAT
>SOKG01000202.1 GCA_004376205.1 Dehalococcoidia bacterium
AACCTGCCGCGGCTGTTGGAGAGCTCGCATGTGGTGGTGGACGCATTGGACCGCTTGCCCACCCGCCTCATGCTACAGGAAACGGCCCGGAAGCTGGGCATCCCCCTGGTGCATGGGGCCATCGGCGGCATGATAGGGCCTTGCAACATCTTTCTGACCAACTTGACCGTTGAAATCTCTTGCTTAAGGAGATTCGCATCGGCCTTCTCGCATTGGGGCCAAAACTTGAAGCGCACAAAGACGAAAGTGATCCCAGGCACATTGTAGCTGCTGAATTATCAGTGGCGCAGTTCTTCACATTTTCATCAATTGCAATCCTTGTAGTCAGTCGCATTTTGCAGATGCGTTTTCTCTACTGCCAATTCTATACGAAGGTCATCTTCACCTTTGGAATATCTGTAATGGCAACCGTAAACAAGCTGAGAGATTCCTTTACCTCGCCGCGATTCAAGATTGGCGCATTGCCACTGAGGCTAGGGCAATTGATGGAACTGGCTTGAGAAAAGACTATTACACTGACGCCAGAATGGCCGAACTTCAAGCAAGATACGAAGCTGCCAGAGCATACTTGAGTTGTCGCCCCGGCAAAATCCCCGCAACTACACGACTCAGTCAAACAAGAAACTTGCCGAGCTTATTGATGCTGCAGAGAATTATTCACCACCGTTTCGACGGCTAATGCACATCGGTTGTATTCTGCTGGCTCAGAGTATGTACATCGCTCATTGTTCGGGATACGAGAAGGATTCGCAGCCGTTGAGCAAATGAGTGGTGAAAATACCCGCTGGGTTTTGGCCCCAAATCCCGCGAGAGGCGCCGAAGCAGCGTGGTGGTCAAGCCTTATTGTCTTGGATGGAGCTAAATGGTACGCGAATCTCATTAATGTCGAGTTTCCTGATGCTCTAGCGGCTTTACGTAGCCGAGCAACAAACCTCGCGGCTGAGTGGCTCGGAGTTGAACCCCAAGACCTCAAAAGGATACCTGGGGCAGTTGCGCGCCTTTGTCCGGTTCTTCAAGCTAAGGCATCCTCGCGAGCTGTCTGACGAGGACATCAGACGGTATCTGCTTTATCTGATGGACAATGGCTTTCCACGAGCGGCTGTTGACCAAGCCATCAATGCACTGAGATTCCTCTATGTGGAGATGTACCATCGAGACTTTGCGTTGAAAGATGTCCCTCGACCAAAGAAGGAACGAAAACTTCCGGTCGTCCTTTCACGCGATAGAAGTTTTACGCATTACGCAAACCATCCAGAATCCCAAACACTGGCTGATGATAGAACTTATGTGTGCTGCTGGCCTGCGAGTTTCTGAGATTGTCAAGGTGAGAGTTCAGGATGTGAATCTTGAGGAGGTAACCCTCTTTGTGCGAGGGTGCAAGGGGGAAAAGGATCGCCTGACTGTCTTTTCAGAATCCCTCAAGGATGCTCTTCGTCGGCAGATGGAGGGGAAAGAATCAAAAGACCTTGTTTTCCCCAGTGAACGCGGCGCTATGCTTACACCTCGACGGTGCAAAAGGTATTCGACACAGCCCTCAAGGCATCAGGTGTGCAGAAGCACGCCACTTGTCATTCGCTGCGCCATTCCTTTGCTACCCATCTGCTGGAGTCCGGCGTCGACGTTCGCTATATACAGAATCTTCTGGGACATGCCCGATTGGAGACCACCAGCGTCTATACCAAGGTGCGCAATCCCAATCTGTTGAAGATTAGGAGCCCACTCTGAGGCCGAGCAACCCCGAAAGACTATCAGGGAAGCCTTGTCCATGTAACAATTGTCCAATTTGTTCAGTGAGACGGCGCGGGGAGACTGATTCCCCTGGGAGACTTGGACACACTTGACATATATGTAGCTTCTTGCTACCCTTCTATAACATCGTCCGCCAAGAGCGGAAGAAAGGAGTTCTTCTAGATGGAAGCGTATTGCATGAAGTGTCGGGCTAAGAGGGAAATCAAGAATGCAAAATCTATCGTGATGAAGAATGGCCGCCCGGCGACTCAGGGCGAGTGCCCTGTGTGTGGCACAAAGGTCTACCGCATCGGCAAGGGATGATCGCCTTCTGTCAATCGGCCAACACTGCAGCCAGATATTAGTCAGGCACAAGAAAAGGGCCGGGTATCCGGCTATGGATGCCCGGCCATTATTTTAGAGTCCAAGCCCAAGTTGCTCGGAGGCTTTTGCCTCTGCTTCAGCCCGGGCCCTCGCCCTTTCCGCCCTCCGCCTCTCCTCCCTCGCCTTCACCCGCTGGCGGTAGATCCACTCCTTCAGCTCCTTGAGCAAGTGCATCCGATAGTCGTCCAGGCTCTCCTTCCTCATCTCCTCCGGCACTTTCTCCCCCATCGCCTTGGTCAAAAGATACTGGTAGATGTCCACCCATTCCGAGGCTATGGGCTGGGCTAGGGCAGCATTGGAGACATAGGCCAGGGCCTCGCTGACGCGGCAGCCCAGCCGAAAGAGGAGCCTAATGAACAGCCTGTCCCGGAGATTGCTGGTGGCCTTTTCCAGGCTTTCCACTTCGCTAACTTCTAGATAGGCTTTAGCCATTGCTTACGGCCTCCAGGACCCCTATGACCTGGCTGCTCCGAATATGTCCAGTCGAAGTGGTGGTCACCGCACCCCACCGTGGCTTCCACTTCGGCTAACCGACCAACAAGGGTTAACGGGTTAATAGCCCTCCTCTTTTTTATATCCATGTCTTTCTATCCATCCTCCAGAGGTTGCCTGGCAAACCCATGTGGCCTAGTGTTGGTGTAAAGGCTGACCGTTTTACTAAATGAACGATTGAATGAGGACTCCCAACACATATTCTTAGCCCGCATCGGCCGGGTTGTCCCTCTTTGGGTCGCATGCTTTGCCTGGTGCTCTCGCTATCCTTTTCGACGGTGGCTTGAAATCCATGTTGTCCACCGGTGAGTGTATTCGGTGGGCGGCCTCGACATCAGTCTGGGCCGGATTGACATAGACCCTAACCATATTCAATGTGCTGTGGCCAAGGATTTGCTGAAGGCTGAAGACGTCCCCGCCATTCCTGATCCACTTCACACTTGCAGTGTGACGTAGGGTATGCAGTGAGCACCTGATGCCCTTTATCGCGGCCTTTTCGCCGTAGTGGGACATCTTCTTTTTGATGCGATCCTTTGTCATCGGCCTGCCATCTCTAGCGAGAAACAGGAAGTCACAGTCCGGGGTTACCGGCTCTGCGCGGTACTTGTTTATATGGCGCCACAGGATGTGTTGGATGCTCTTGCCGATGGGGACGAACCTCTCCTTCCCTCCCTTACCCATAACCTTGATCAATCCCTCCTCAAGCCACAGATCATCAAGCCTGATATTTACAAGCTCGGAGACCCTGAGAGCGGTGTCCAGAAGGGTGAGCATTATCGCCTGATCCCGATAGCCCTCAGCAGTGGAGGTGTCGATGACGCTCAGAAGTACCCTGAGCTGAACGTCGGAGAAGGTGGGGATAACCTTCTTTGGGGGCTTGGGGATCTTCAGCCTCGCCAGGGGGTTTTCCTGTATGATCTCCTCCGAGACAAGCCATGACCAGAAGACCCGGATCGATCTCAGGTAACAGTTGATGGTGTGCCCTGAAAGACCCCTGTCCTGGGTCTTATCGAAGGGATGACCGCTGAAGCGTCTCTTCTGCTGGAGGTAGAGTATGAAAGCCCTGATCTCTGTGGGCCCGATCTGAGTCACATCTGGGGGGAGGTCTTCGGAGCGAAGGAATTTCTCAAAGTAGCTCACGCTGTTAGCCACAATGGTTATTGTTTTATCGCTTTTGCCCTCGGTCCTGGCATACAGCCTGTAGCCCTGGATCAGGCGAGCTAGACCTGTCGTTGACAGTGTGGATACTATCTCATCCCCATCGCGCAAAAACTGACGAAGCAAGCGCTCCCCCTTTACAAATAGGAATTTCTGAGCTAAAATAGATAGGGTTTGGGGCGGTTAGCTCAGCGGCAAGAGCGCTTGCTTCACACGCAAGAGGTCAGTGGTTCAAGTCCACTACCGCCCATTTAGTCCTAGACGCAATGCAGCAAGCGCTGCCAGTGGTAGCTAGTCCAAGAAAGCCTTTATAGCGATTAGGGTGAAAAAGCCGAAGTGGCGGAATGGCAGACGCGCTACGTTCAGGGCGTAGTGTCCTTTGGGGCGTGAGGGTTCAAATCCCTCCTTCGGCAGTTCTCCAAGTAGAAAAAGCCACCACTAGGGAGAAAGGGAGCTAAAGGGGATTTCATCTCGATCCTTGGTGTGGCCTTAAGGTTGAAAAAGCGCTTGTAGCTCAGATGGATAGAGCGTAGCCCTGCGGAGGCTGAGGCCGCGGGTTCGAGCCCCGCCAAGCGCGCCATGGGCGATTAGCTCAGTTGGCTAGAGCGTCTGCTTTACACGCAGAAGGTCAGAGGTTCGAGTCCTCTATCGCCCACCGGGTATTGACAAGGGGGATAATGGATGATATTATAGGTTAAAGATGTTGGATAAAAGGGAAATCTGAATAGGTAGTATT
>SOKG01000210.1 GCA_004376205.1 Dehalococcoidia bacterium
GAGCTTCGGATGCCAAAGTCATGGATGCCCAGGCAGGAGCCGAAGCCATGTTTTCTATAACCAATGCAATGCTTTGTCGAGCTAACTTGATCCACGATGTGGGTTTTTTGGAATATGGGAGCACCTCTTCTCTGGAGATGGTGACCATGGCCGACGAACTGGTGGCCATGAGCCGGTTTTTTGCCGCGGGAATTCCTGTCAATGAGGAAACCCTGGCCCTTGAGGCAATAGAAAGGGTGGCAAGCGGGGGTCCCGGTTCCATCTTTCTCATGGATGATCACACCTTTGAGCATTTCATGGAGGCCCAGTTTCTGCCCAAGCTTTTGGACCGCTCGCGCTACGATTCCTGGGAAGAGGCCGGAGCTATGGACCTCTATAAGCGTTGCAATATCGAGGCCAAGAGGATACTTTCAGAACATCATGTGGAACCCAAACCTGACGAGGTACTCAAAGGAATTGATCAAATTCTGCACGGGCGCTGACAGGGAGTTCAACCATGGGAACGAGTTTGCCAATCTACAGACCGCTTACACCTGAAGATGTGAAGCAGATCGACCAGGCGGGGCGCCGGATACTGGAGCGCATCGGGATCAAAATTCGTGGCGCTAACGGCGTCACCTTTCTCGACACGCTGAAAGCGGCGGGAGCAGAGGTCGATTATGAAAATCAGATGGTCCGCTTTAGCGGGGACTTTCTCGATGAAGTCTTGGGTCGGGCCCCCTCCCGCTTTACCCTCTATTCTCGAGACGGCCGAAATGACCTACACTTAGGGGAAGGCAATGTCTACTTCGCTAACGGCGGACGGGTATTTCGCATTCTCGATATGGCAACCGGCGGTTACCGTCTCACCCTGCTGAGAGATGTGGCCCACACCGCCACCCTGGTGGATCGCCTAGACTATATTCGTTTTTATATCATCACCTGCCAGGCCCACGACATAAAACCCATAAACTATCATTTGCTAGACTTCTATTACGCTCTCAACCATACCACGAAACACGTGATGGGGGGCTGTGACGATCTGCATGGCGCTGAGCAGATGTGGAAACTGGTAAGTATCATTGCCGGAGGGGAAGACAGGCTTAGAGAAAAGCCCTTCGTTTCGGTGATCACCAACCCGATAAGCCCCCTCACCATTGAAGCCAAGACATTAAATATTCTCAATTTTTGCACCACACACGGCATCCCCGTCACCTGCGCGCCAGTACCTATGGCCGGAGCCACCTCGCCCGCCACCCTGGCCGGGACCCTTGCCCAAATGCATGCTGAATCGTTGGCAGGAGTGGCTATCATCCAGGTGCTTGCTCCGGGAGCCAAGGTGCTTTATGGCGCGATCCCCACGACCATGGACTTGCGGACCATGGAACTCACCATGGGCTCAGTGGAAATGGGGATGATGAACGCTTCTGCAGTCCAACTGGCGAAGCTCTATAACTTGCCCATTTACGCCTCGGGCGCAATCACCGAGGCCAAGAGACCCGACATCCAGGCTGGCTTTGAAAAAGGTGTTTCCAATTTGACGGTGGCCATGACCGGCGCGGACTGCATTCGCCTGACGGCTGGAATGATGGATTCAGGCAACTCTATCTCCTACGAACAGTTTGTCATCGACAATGAAATCATAGGAATGATCCACCGGATACTGGCGGGCATCAAGGTGAACGAAGACACCCTGGGCTTCGATGTGATCGAGCAGGTTGGACCTGGTGGTAACTTTGTCACCGAGGATCACACGATCGACCATATGATGGACGAATTCTTCTATCCCAGCCTGAGCGTGCGTTGCAACTTCGATATTTGGGAGGAAAGAGGCCGGCCTGACATGCTGAGCCGGGCCCACGACCTGGTTCAAAAAATTCTGGAAGAGGGCAAGGAAGGTCTTTTGGATCTGGATGTGATCGCTGAGATAAAAAAGGCCTTTCCCGGTAGCCGACGTATCTGATACGAAAATGTCGAATATTTTGAAAAAAACCGGAAACATCACCCGTGTCATTGCTTGCGCGGTCTTCAAGCCAGCCCTTGAGTATCTTCATCTGGAAGACAGGTATCCCGATCTGCGTTTGACCTATTTACCATCCGATCTGCATCTGAGATCGCAAGGGCTAGAAAAACGCCTGCTAAAAGAGATCGCCGCCGCCAAAAGAAGGAATGAGCGGATCATATGCCTTTGTGGGGAATGTTTTCCTGGCATCGACGACTTTTGCCAACGGCACACAGTGATTAAGGTGCCCGGGCATTACTGCTATGAAATGCTTCTTGGCTCTGAGCGATTCCGGCAGCTCATTGACGAGAAGGCGGGAACCTATTTTCTGGAGAAAGACCTTATTCTTAACTTCAAAGAATATTGCATGGTGCCCCTGGAGCTCCATGACGAGGAAATGCGAAAATATTGCTTTGAACGCTACCAGAGATTGCTCTATGTGCGGCAGCCAGCAGACCCGGACCTTGTGCCCCAGGCCAGCGAACTGGCCGAATTCTTAGAGTTATCCCTGGAGATTAGAGATGCGGATTATTCGCATCTCGAAAAAAAGCTCATCGAGTTGCTCTAGGGCGGAATTTTTTGGCAGTGAAGATGAAAAAGCCCACGAATCAAAAACCTAAGCAGAAAAAGCACTCTATCGGATCTCCGCCAGCTAAAAAACACGAAGCGGGATACGTCTGGTTGAATGTTTTACCTGACGACCTCTGGTTGAACATTCGCCAGGGGGAGACCATCTTGGAGGCGTTGCAGAAGACGGACGTGGGGCTGGAAGGGGACTGCGGCGGACTGGGGAAATGCGGCAAATGCAAAGTCAAAGTCCTCTCTTTGACAGATCCCCCATCCAAGGCGGGAAAAAAGTTCCTGGATGAGGAGGAGCTGAAACAGGGGATCCGCCTCGCGTGCCGAACTAAGGTGAACCACGATTTGGTGATCTCCACTGGGGAAGCCGACACTGCCGCGGAATATCTCCAGATTCTCACCACCAGCCATATTCTCAAAAGCCGGCATCTGCCCATTTTGTGCCTTGAGCCGCTTGTCCACAAGCGGCTTCTCACCTTGCCCCCTAGCCTTCCGAATGAGGGGCTTTCCGATCTGGACCGGATCAGAATGGCGATTGGCCCCAAGCATCAAGACCTGAGAGCCACGATTCACTGTCTTCGCACTTTACCCGAGATGTTAAAAAGAACCCAGTTCTGTGGCGCGGCAGTAATCCATGATGAATGCTTAATGGCTTGGCAGGACCGGGAGGAAGAGCACCGCAATTACGGATTGGTCTTCGACCTCGGTACGAGCACCCTGGTGGGCAAACTCATCAGTTTAGTGGACGGAGGTGAAGTCGCCGTCGCCTCCTGCCTCAATAGCCAAAGCAAGCATGGCACAAACGTGATCAGTCGTCTTCAGTACGTCAAAGAACACACGAAAGGTCTGGAACGTTTGCACCATCTTCTCATCAAGGACTTGAACCAGATCACGGCCCGCCTACTAAAAACGGCTGGGCTGAAACCCAACGACATCTTTGTTGCCGTCGCTGCGGGTAACACTACCATGCAGCACTTGCTGCTAACCTTGAACCCCTCAGGGATCGCCGAAGCACCCTTCTCACCTGTTTTGACCGATGGACTGATTGTGAAAGCAGCAGACGTTGGCCTTGAATTGCACCCCGAAGCCCTGTTCTACGTGATGCCTGCCAAGTCCGGTTACATTGGCGGAGACCTGATCAGCGACATTCTCGCCTCTGGCGCTTGGGAACAGGAGGGTGAGATCATATTGGGGCTGGATCTTGGCACCAACGGGGAGATCTTCCTTGGGAATCACAAGAGATTGATGACGTGCTCTGCCGCTGCCGGTCCCGCCTTGGAGGGCGCCAGAATTTCCCACGGGATGATCGCTAGGGCCGGAGCGATCGAAGGCGTCAGTTTTGAAGAGGGCAACCTTCATTATCAGGTCATTGGTAATATCAAGCCCAAAGGGATTTGTGGGAGCGGATTGGTGGAGTTAGTTGCCGTGCTCTTGCAGTTCGGCATCATTGATTATGAGGGCTTGATTCGCCCACCTCAGGAAAGAGCAGCAGAGGACTTGAGTTCAAGAATAATCAATCGGTCGGGGGTCTATGACTTTCTCATCGCTTCCGCAGAGGAAAGCTACGACCAGAGGCCGATCTATCTCACTCAAAAAGACGTTCGCGAACTTCAGCTCGCGAAGGGGGCTATCGCGGCCGGTGTAAAAACCTTAATGGACGAAATGGGCATCGGGACTGAGGACATTCACCGTGTGTATCTGGCAGGCGCGCTCGGAAATTACGTTAACCCTTACAGCGCCATGCGCATCGGCCTTATTCCCAGGCTCGATCCGGAGATTGTCACGTCGCTAGGTAACGCTGCCAGCACGGGGGCTTCCATGGTGCTTTTGTCCAAGGATTACTGGCAGATGGCTAACGAGCTTGTTGACTTCATTGAGCATGTTGAGCTGTCTTCCCGTCTCGACTTCAATCAATATTTTATCGAGCATATGGATTTTCCTGAAGAGAATCTATGGTAAGGTGTTCCGGGCTTCTCGGTCAGCATAATACTGCTATAGTGACACATCACCTCATAACAGGGTTACACAACAACTGTATTTTCCGCTTGTATTCAGCCTTCCACCTATGAAGGGAGAACTCGATGAGTACGTACTTGGCAAGCTTCTGGGGATGTCGGCAGCAGAGATGCCAAAACTCCGTGAGGATGGTGTCATTTAACCTCGAAGCTAGCCATAGCAACGGGCGACATTCTATAAGACGATGTCTTGTGTGGCTTGCACCGCCCGTCAAGAGGGAATTGAGTGTCTTACTTGCTATAGCTGGTGTCCGGGTGTTATCATCATTAGTAACGCGAAACTCGTTAGATGAGAGGCGGGTTTTGCCGCTGCAAAACTGGTAGGAAACAGAGTAGATGGCATACGGAAGCTATCAACGTTTCGCCCCAAACTCCATATGGATACTGGTAGCTGCGAATCTTCTGCTGTTCATAGCGGTACTTGTTCACCCACAGCTGATATTACTTCTCGGGCTACAGCCACTAGGTTTGCTAGAAAGGCCTTGGACCATAGTGACCAACCTCTTTATCCACGGTAGCATATGGCATATCGTGGCCAACATGTTGACCCTTTACTTCTTTGGAAGGTTCTTGTCCATGCTGATTGGAGACGCGAGATTCCTCATCGTTTATTTCCTTGGCGGGATAATCGGCAACCTCTTTTATATACTTTTGGCGTCGCCTTACTCCATAGCCATAGGCGCATCGGGAGCCGTTTTTGCGATAGGGGGAGCACTTGCAGTGATGGCACCAAAGTTGAGAGTATACGTATTCCCCATTCCGGCACCCCTTCCCCTATGGGCAGGGGTGATTGGAGTTTTCGTCTTCATCTCTATTTTGCCACACGTGGCATGGCAGGCCCACCTTGGCGGTCTGATTCTTGGTCTCCTGGCGGGCTATTTCTTCAGGAGACGGCAGCGCAATATGTTGCTCTGGCCCCGCGGGCGCACAACTTAAGCACATAACTCATTCAAACATTATGGCTAATTGTTACATCACATTGTGAAGCCAAACCGCAGGCCTCAGTCTCATCAAGCGAGCCCAAGAAAAGCAAGCACAGATGTTCTGATGACCTTCCCAAGCCTTCAGCTCCTTTCCCAATTTCCACCTACATACTATAATTTGGGAACGCTTATTGACATTTGGGGAAGTTAGCTATTTGGGGATCGGGCAGAACACGACGATCGACGCCCGAGTATCGGGGTGTGATGGATAAAGTTCAGAGAGCTAAGCACATTATCTCAGCAGCCAAGAGCCTGAAGCGTTTCCAGCTTGGCGATGCGAACATAGCTGCCTTCTTGTACGCAACATCCCAGCCGGGTGGGCCGGTGATGTAACTCGTTAAGAGGCAAGCGAATGCCGCCGGATCAGAGCGCTGGAAAAACGATCTGGTTCGTAGATTAGGAGTAGCAGCTCACTGGAGAAAGACGGGGATAATTCTGGTACGGGCAGAGTAGAGTACTAGAGCAACATGCTGGTATCGGTTTAATAATCAAGAACGTGAGGGGTGAAATTGAGCCTTGATCAGGCCGGAGTACCTTTTGCTTTGCGAGTGGCTCCATGGGTGTAACTCGGGTTGTTGCGAAGGCCAGGAAAGATGAGGTTCTAGCGCTGGTCGCTCAAAGAGGCGATTCCGTGTCTCTTGCTGAGATAGGCCGAAAGGTGGGGCTATCGAGGGAGAGAGTAAGGCAGATAGTAAGAAAGGCAGGCTCCCATGGCGGCAGCAGGGGTGAGCAGCCAGAACTTATCTGCGCTGAGTGTGGGAAAGTATTCACAGTTCGGCTCTCGAGGTTAAGGCAGGGCAGGCAATTTTGCTCCCCTGAGTGCTCAGCCGCTAGTCGGAGAGGGGCAAGAGCACCGGTATTAGCATTCAGATGTGAATTTTGTGGTGAAATCTATACTAGGAAAGCGTCTGAGGTCAAGCGTGGGACTCGCTTTTGCCGCAACGTCTGTCAGGGCAAATGGCTTAACAACAAATTGTCGAGGGAGAGAGGCCGCTTTAAACGCATAGAGGCGGCGAAGTAAGGTGGTGAGTGAGATGCGGCTTTTGCCTTGCTTAGTGAACCTTTTGGGTCTTCAAAGTTGACCCTTCCGTCCTTGAAATTTGAGCCCTTTATAAATAGGACAGGGGAGGGTAATTTTAGCTACTATGACTTGGACGATTACAAGGTATTGACAAATGACCAAATGTGTGGTAGCGTATTACCCAGCTAGCTAAAATAGGAGGCAGGGAATGAAAAAGTTAAAATCCAGGCTCTTTCGAAAGAGCGGAAGGAAACTCGCCTCCAGTGTAATTATAACAGTTGCTATCCTTCTTATCTTGATTGTAATTGGGCCAGTTGCGACGGGTGCGAATGGTGGGCTTCCGATCCTGACACTCATAGATCCACCGTGGTGCGGTTACGGTTACGGTTACGGCTACGGCTACTACCTTGTTAATGGTTTTGGTTATGGTTATGGTTATGGTTATGGTTATGGGACGCTTTGTCCTGTTGGTGGTGGCGGAGGGGCCGGAGCACCAGCCGTAGCTGATACCACCCCGCCCTCATTCACGCCTGGATGCAACGGGCTGGGCTTGGTCTCCAGCGTCGGTTCTTCTAGTGCCACCATATGCTTCTCCACGGATGAGCTAACCCGCAGCAATCTGGAGTACGGGGCCAGCCCCGGCACCATCATACCTATCTCAACGACCCTCACCACCACGCATAGCATCACCCTGACCGATTTGGTCCCGGATACCACCTACCACTTCAGGATCATACTGACGGATGCGGCAGGCAATGTGACAACATCAGATGAGTCCACCTTCGACACTCTCGAGGCTACGCCCACTCCGGCTGTTACGCCTACCCCAACACTAACTCCCACTCCCACTCCGCCGGTAGAGGGGCCGGCCACCCCGTGGTACTGGATCGTTGTTGGCGTTGCTGGCGTGGCGGTTATTGGCGGTGTAGTGTGGTACGTCTGGATAAGGCCTAAACCTTAAGTAACGTGCTATAAAGAGTCTTTACACTCGTAGGTCTCAGGTGGGGCAAATACCCTGGCTGAGACCTACTACTTTTAGTCAGAGATCTTTCCCTGGCACTTTTTTTCTTACGGGCAGTGCTAAAATGAATGACCCTTTCGGGTCTAGCGCCACGGGGAGGGAGATGCTTATTTTAGGTTGCAGTTATCGGCCGGAGGCTGCCCAAAAATGTGGTCACCAGGGGTACACCCTGAGGTACGGAAAGGTGTTGGTTCGAGTTGCCTAGCAGAGGACTGAAAAGCAAATGAGGCTGAGGAAGTGCTAGAAAGGCTGGTCGTCATAAGTGGCAAACTGAAGACCGATGATATGGCCAGGCATGGCACCATGATGGTGGCCTTCGGACTTCTCGGCGGTCTTTTCAGCTATCTCTACCAGATTTCCATGGGCATCCTCCTGACCCCGGAGGACTATGGAACGCTCTTCAGCCTTATCTCCCTGCTTATCATAATCGGCATCTTCTCCCAGACCATCATCACCGCCATAGCCAAATTCACCTCCAAACTCAAAGCCGAAGGGGGGCTGGGCCAGGTCAACTATCTGTGGCAATTTTCCCTTAAAAGAACCTTCCTCCTCGGTGCGGCTGCCTTCGCCTTTGTCGCCTGCCTCAGCCCTGTTATCAGCCGCTTTCTCAATCTAGATAACAACTTCTATCCCATCATCCTGTTCTCCTCCCTGTTGCTGTTTTTCGTCGTCGCCACAAACTGGGGGACATTGCAGGGCCTGCAGAGATTCTTCACCCTGGGTTCCAGCCAGGTGCTTTTCAACTTTCTCAGGCTGGCCTTTGGCGCCCTTCTGGTCTATCTGGGATTATCGGTTTATGGCGGCCTGGCGGCAATCCCTCTTTCCTGCTTGGTTGTCCTTCTGCTCACCCTTTTCTTCCTCCGGGACCTGCCCCAGGCCGGGAACGAGAAGGTCAAAGTGGAGGGGCTTGGATCCTATGCCGGGCTGGCGCTTGTTGCCATTTTCTCCCTCTCGATGCTCACCAATGTGGATGTAGTCCTGGCCAAGCATTACCTGAGCGCTGTGGATGCCGGCAACTACTCCGCCATCTCAGTTCTGGGGAGGATAGCCTTTTATGCCCCCATGGGGGTGGCTGTAGCCATGTTCCCCAAGACCTCGGAGCTTTTTGAAAGCGGAGGTCAGCATCACCGTATCTTCCTGAGGGCGCTGATGCTCACCTTGCTCATGGCTGGGGTGGTGGTTTTAGTCTACTGGTTGTTCCCCGATTTTATCATTAATTCTCTTTTTGGAGGGAAGTATCCCTTTGCCATACCCTACCTTTTCAAGTATGGGCTGGCGATGGCGTTCTTCGCCCTTTCATTCATACTGATGAACTATTTCCTCTCCTTAAATCAAACCAAGATGGCCTTCTCTCTTGTTGCGGCCATGCTGTTGCAGCTTGTCCTAATAATCCTCTTCCATGATAGCATCGCCCGGTTGGTCGATGTTATGCTTATTTGTGGCATTATGTCTACAGCTTTCATGCTTCCCTTTTACCTAAAGGTAAGGAGAAGTGTATCTCGCGGTAGCTCTGAAAGTCATTAAGGATCACGGTTGCCATGATATCCATAGTAATTCCCACCTATAATGCGGAAGGAATGATTGGCACAACTCTGGAGGATTACCTATCCCTTTTCTCTAAAGAATACCCCCAGGGTTTTGAGATAATCGTGGTGCCAAACGGGTGCACAGATAGAACCTCGGAGATAGTCAACGACTACTGCAATAAATTCCCACAAGTGAGGTCGGAGAGTTTCGAGGAGAAATTGGGCAAAGGCGGGGCCTTAATAAAAGGCTTAGGAATGGCTTATGGAGATATAGTAGCCTTTGTTGATGCAGATGGGGCTACTAGTCCCAAGGAGCTTCATAAACTGATAAAGCAAATCGAGGGCGTTGATGGGATCATAGGCTCAAGGTGGCTGCCGGGGTCCAACATATTGGCCAAGCAATCATTAATGAGAAGGATAGCAAGCAGAGGATTCAACCTGCTGGTGAGGCTTTTATTCGGTTTACCCTACAACGATACCCAGTGTGGTGCTAAGGTGTTCAAAAGGCATGCAATAGCACAGACCATCGATGACCTGGAAACTCCGGGCTTCACCTTCGATGTCGAGCTGCTATATAAGGCGAAGAAAAAGGGGTTCGTGATAAAAGAGGCACCTATAGTATGGGAAGATAAGCTAGGCTCCACATTAGACCTGAAAAAGGATATACCCAATATGTTCGTCGCACTAATCAAACTCAGATTATCAAATAGCCCCTTCAAGTACGCGGCTAAACATAGGGGGAGGAGATGAAAATCCTCTTCTTTAATTGGCGGGATATAACAAGTCCCCTTGCCGGTGGAGCTGAGGTTTACCTCCATGAGATTGCAAGAAGGCTAGCCAAGAGCCACAAAGTGGTTCTCTATTGTGGCAAGTATGAGGGCTGTAAGGAGGAGGACGAACTGGATGGGATAAGAGTAATAAGGCGGGGTGGGGCTTTCTCGCTTTACTTTCATGCCGCCTTCGATTACTTAGCCACCTTGAGAAAAGAGAACTTCGATATAGTTATTGATAGCATAAATGGTGTCCCCTTCTTTACCCCCCTGTTCGTTCGAAGACCAAAGGTGGCAATCATATACCATCTGGTTAAGAAAGACATATTTTTTAGGGAATTGCCCCTCCCTCTGGCCGTTATCGCCTGGCTGGCTGAGAGGGCAATCCCTTTCCTTTATGGCAAGGTACCCATGGTTACAGATTCACCTAGCTCGATGCAGGAGCTCATCGAATTCGGAATATCTGAAGAGAGGATGAACATAATCTACAGTGCCACAGAGCATGCAGCACCAGGCCATGGGGTTAAATCCGAAAAGCCTTTGATAGCCTATGTGGGAAGGGTAAAGCAATATAAACAATTAGATCACTTGCTTCAGGCATTCAAGGTTGTTAAGGGGGAAATACCAGGGGCTGAGCTAATTATTGCTGGCAGGGGAGATTTCAGCGAGCTCAGAAAGCTGGTGAACGGCTCAGAACTTTCGTCGTGTATAACCTTAGCCGGAGAGGTAGCTGATAGGGAGAAGCTCGAAATAATCAAGAAGGCGTGGGTATTCGTCACACCATCGATGAAGGAGGGATGGGGGATTACAGTCCTGGAGGCCAATGCCTGCGGAACCCCAGCCATTGCCTATGATGTCCCCGGGCTGAGGGACAGTATAAAAGATAGGGAAACGGGCTTTCTCATCCGCCCGCCGCGAGACATAGAAAAACTGGCCGATGGCATAGTCGAGGTTCTAACCGATTCGGAGCTGCGGCAAGAGTTAAGCCGCAATGCCTTAGAGTGGTCTTCAAGCTTTAGCTGGGACCAGAGCACTGCCAAGTTTATGGCAATTTTGCAAAGTAGCGTTCAGAGATGTAGAAATCAGCCTGCTAGGGCCTGAAATATAGCGAAGGGAAGGGGCCATGTTTCCCCTTGCTCATCTCGGGATCACGCTGGGAACTGCCGGCGTTTTGGATTATGTGCGTCATCACCCCCCGCTTCAAAGGCTAGCTCGGCCGGTGGAGGAGAGGGCAAACCCTGGTTTGGCCTCTGTCATCACCAGGATAGACTACAGATTGGTGCTGGTGGGGGCGATGTTGCCCGACATTATCGACAAGCCGATAGGGGGGGTGCTCTTTGCCCATACCTTTGGTAATCCGAGGATATTCGCCCATACCTTGCTCTTTAGCCTATTAACTGTGCTCGTCGGGCTATATCTCTATAGGCTGAGCAAACCCTGGCTCCTTACTCTCTCCTTCGGTTGCGCTATACACCTCATTCTTGACCGGATGTGGTTGGAGCCACGGACTCTCCTCTGGCCCCTTTACGGATTGAGCTTCGAGAAGCTCGACCCGAGTGATTATATGTGGAGTATGGACTATGCGAAGGGGATGACCAGCTGGTTTTTGACCGAGCCCAGCATGTTCATTCCTGAGATCGTGGGAGCCCTGATATTGACGGCATTTGTCTGGCGATTGGTGAGAAGAAGAGGCCTGCGGCGCTTTATGCTGACGGGCGCTCTTGAGGGCTGAGAATATTCATCAACTAAGGGTGAAACTGACTAAACTTCTTAGGAGAGGACAGCAATAAAAGGGGTATGCACAGATTCAAATTGCTGAAGTTAATAAAGGGCAGAATAAAGGCCATGCTCTACCTATTGAGAGAAAGAAAGTTCAGAATGGCCTATACCTATATCTGGGTTTCCCTCTTTACCAGAGATTCAGGGGCGGCTATTTTCGATCCCTTATATAGAAGATTTCCCAGGCTTGCACCCTACCCCGAGGCAATAGAGGTCGAGGTTACCACCAGATGCCATTTAAAATGCACAATATGTGAACATACCTATTGGAATGAAAAGGGTAAAGATATGTCCCTCGAGGAATTCAAGCATATCGTTGACCAGTTCCCAAAGCTGAAATGGATTGGCCTCACGGGCATCGGCTCCAGCTTCCTTAACCACGACTATCTAGAGATGCTCAGGTATCTGAAATCGAGGTCAATCTACGTGGAGCTTTTCGATACCTTCACTCAGATAGATGAAAAGCTGGCCAGAGAGTTAGTCGAGATCGGTGTGGACAAAATCTGCTTATCGCTGGACGCTGCCACCAAGGAGACCTATGAGAGCATAAGGGTTGGTGCCAAATTCGAGGAGGTCTTGGCTAATGTCACAACCCTCCTCCGTGTGAAGAAGGAGATGAAAACGCCCATTCCTGAACTTTGGTTTCATTACATTGTCACTAAGGCAAATGTTCACGAGATGCCTCAATTCGTGGAGCTGGTGCACTCCCTGAAAGTTAATAAAACCGGTGGCTCCTTGCTCTACTGGACGGACTTGCTTGCTTTTAAGGAGGTTAAAAGCTTGGTAACCGACGTACCTGAGGAGGTCAAACAAGAGGTTTTAGGGAAGGGGAAGGAACTAGGCATTGAAATGTGGTGGAACCAGAACTTCGCCCCCTGTGAGCCGATAACTAAATGTGTGCGGTGGACCGAGCCTTTCATATTGGTAACTGGGCACCTTCAGCCCTGCTGCGTCATAAATGAAGCTAACATGCGTGATTTCCAGAAAACAAATAGTGTGGCGAATCTGTTTGAGCAGGATTTTCGGGATGTCTGGCGTAACGAGTATAAAGACCTCCGAGAAATGATACGCCGCGGTGAGATTCCTAGAATATGTAGGTATTGTCGAGAGTTTGACCTGAGCCTAACTCGAAGGAAATAAGGCGATAGTTGAGGTTTTCTGCTTACCTCAAGGCAAACAAAAAATTCCTTTCCTTTTGTTTGCTACGAGTCCTGTGTGGAAGGGGCCTTAGACTACAAGGATAAACACTACTAGATTTACAGAATAGCCAAAGGAATGCGAGACTTGTATTGGAAATTGCGCTATGGTAAAGTGCCACAGGTAATTTATACGCAGCAGGGATGAAAAATGGATAAGATCAAAGTCGTTATCCTATGTGGGGGCGCCGGCACCAGATTGAGGGAGCAAACCGAGTTCATACCCAAACCTTTAGTCCGGATCGGTGAGCGGCCGATCCTGTGGCATATTATGAAAATCTTCGCCCATTACGGTTTTAAGGATTTCATCCTGTGCCTCGGCTACAAGGGTGACATGATAAAGCAATACTTCTACGAATATAAGATGTTGAATTGCGACTTTACCATAAATCTGGGTACCGGCGATATTGTGATTGCCGATCCCCCCCAGGAGGACTGGAACATCACCCTGGCCCAGACTGGAGAGAACGCCATGACCGGTGCTCGTGTGAAAAGGATAGATAAGTACATCGATGGAGAGCTATTTATGCTCACCTATGGCGATGGTGTGGGCAACGTGAACATCGGTGAACTCCTGGAATATCACAAGTCCCATGGGAAGATAGGCACGGTCACTGGCGTTCATCCCTCCTCCAGGTTCGGCGAGCTGATCATTGAGAGTGAGCGCGTGGTCGATTTTCTGGAGAAGCCCCAGCTCAGCCGCGGTTTAGTTAACGGCGGGTTTTTCGTCTTTCACCGGAGGTTATTTGACTATCTCGATGACGATGACAGTTGTATTCTGGAAAAGAGGCCTCTGGAGACGTTGGCCTCCGACAAAGAGCTTGGAGTCTACAGGCATACCGGCTTTTGGGGCTGTATGGATACCCAGCGAGATTTTGAGTTCTTGAACAATCTCTGGAAGCAAGAAGCACCCCCCTGGAAGGTGTGGTAGAAAAATCATTATCTGGGCAATGAGAGGAGAATTGGCATAGCGTTCAACACCGTCTGGTTGGTGATGTCAAAAATTCGGATTTCGTAATGAATCGGGTATTTGGATTGGAGTGTATCCCAGGCCTTCTCAGAGAATGTTAGACTATGTTTTGAATAGCTTTCACGAATTTAGGGAGGAGCTTAAATAACCTTCGGTGGGGATTGTATGAAGGGATTGTCAAAAGCTTCGCACCATTTGTTGGGACAGCCAATGTTCAAGCTTCTAGCCAGAGTCCAAGAACTGGAGCGGCAAGGGAAGGATATTGTCCATTTCGAGATCGGCGATCCGGATTTTGCAACACCGGACAATATCATCAATGCTGCCTGCAGCGCACTGCGCAATGGCGAGACCCATTATACAAGCTCCATGGGGCTGTACGATTTCCGCGTTGCTGTCTGCGATACCACGGAGCTCTCCCGTGGATTTCGCCCAAATGTCGAACAGGTTCTCGTTACACCCGGGGCCAACATAATCATCTACTACGCCGTCAGGTGCCTGGTAGATCCCGGATATGACGTTCTTCTGCCCGACCCCTATTTCCCCACCTACCGCTCGGCCATCGAGTTCTGCCACGTCAACCCGGTCTACGTGCCGCTTCAAGAGAAAAACGGCTTCAGGATGAACCCGGACGACGTCCGGGCTAGGATTACCGACAAAACTAGGCTCATCATCATCAACTCGCCGCATAACCCCTGCGGGTCAGTCATGACCCGCGAGGAGCTGGACGCCATTTTTGATATCGCCCAAGAATATGACCTGTATCTCCTGTCTGACGAGGTCTATGCTCGGATGATTTACGATTTGAAACAGCCCTTCTACTCTCCTGCTCGGCGCGACAAATGCACAGAGCGCACCATTCTGACCAACGGATTCAGCAAAGGTTTTGCCATGACCGGATGGCGGTTGGGCTGCGTTATCGGCCCTGAGGATGTGGTCGAAAAAATGGGTATCCTGCTGCAGACGACTTCTTCCTGCGTGTCTCCCTTTATCCAGAGAGCGGGGATTGAAGCCATCAAGGGCCCCCAAGATGAGGTTCAGAAAATGATTCGTGAATATGAAGCCCGACGGGACCTGCTCGTTGAGGGGCTAAACGAGCTTCCCGGTGTCACATGCCTCAAGCCGGGCGGCGCTTTTTACGTCTTCCCCAATATTCAGGGCACAGGCATGGACGACGAAACGTTTTCAAAGCTCATGCTGGAAGAGGCCGGTGTCGCACTCCTGCCCGGCTCGGATTTTGGCAAAGCCGGTGCCGGCTATGTCCGGCTTTGCTACGCCACTGACAAAGCCAACATCGCCAAAGGTATAGAACGCATGAAAAGGTGCTTGAAGAATAGAGGGGCCTGATGCGGGTTACGGACTACATCGCCGAGTATATATACCACCAGGGCGTGCGCCATGTATTCATGGTCGTTGGCGGCGGCATGATGTTTCTCTCAGACGGTATCGCCGCCCACCCATACCTCAAAGCGGTCTGCACTCACCACGAGCAGGCCGCGGCTATGGCTGCCGTTTCTTACGCCAAGTACAACCAGAACTTGGGGGTTTGCTACGTGACAACTGGATGCGGGGGAACAAACGCAATCACGGGGCTACTGAACGGCTGGCAGGACAACATCCCGTGTCTCTTTGTCTCCGGCCAGTCCAAGCGTAAGGAAACGATTCAAAACTCTGGATTGAAGCTCCGGCAGTTCGGTGTCCAGGAAGCGGACATCGTCACCATCGTGCAGTCGCTGACAAAATACGCAGTCATGGTAAACAAGCCTGAGCTAATCGCCTACCATCTGGATAAAGCATTATTTTTAGCCCGGCATGGGCGTCCCGGTCCCGTCTGGCTCGATATCCCCCTCGATGTACAAGGCGCACAGATTAATACGGATAATCTTCTCCGTTTCTGCCCTGATGACTACATCAGAGAAGACGACAGCATGCCTACGGACGATGAGGTAGCCGGTGTGGCTCGCCTGATCGAACAAGCTGAGAGACCAATTATCATCGCCGGCCAAGGCGTGCGCCTGGGCAAGGCCATCCCTGCTTTCAAGGCTTTCATTGAAGAGTTCAAAGTTCCGGTTGTGGTTTCCAAGCTCGGGGTCGATCTTCTGCCCAGTGCCCATCCCCTTTTCATTGGCCGCATTGGCAACAGAGGGGATAGGCCAGGCAACCTGGCCGTGCAAAATTCGGACTTGGTCATTTCCGTCGGCTGTCGCTTGAGCGTGAGCAGCACAGGCTTCGAGTATGACAAGTTTGCCAGGGAGGCAAAAATCCTGGTTGTGGACATTGACC
>SOKG01000100.1 GCA_004376205.1 Dehalococcoidia bacterium
ATGGCCAGCAGCACTTCAGGGTCGTCGTCGATTGCGGGCAGCACCTGGTACAGCTCGTCCCGCATCTTGATGTTCACAGCGTTCAATGCCTGGGGACGGTTGAGGGTAATATATGCGACGCCGTCCCTTTTCTGGTAAATGATGGTCTCGAAGGCGTTCATGGCGACGAATACGCTATTCTCCCTTAAAGTGCCCGGTTCTTTTCTCCAGGAAAGCCCTGATGCCCTCTGCACGATCCTCGGTGGACTGTAGTAGAAACGAAAGGTCGGCTTCCAGCCTGAGCCCCTGCTCCAGGGTCATGTCCATGCCCTTGTTTACCGCCTCCTTGGCATATCGTACGGCGATCGGCGCTCGCGAGACCAGCCGTTTCGCTATCTCCTTGGCCTCCTCAGCGAGCTTGTCACCGGGTACAACCTTAGAGATCACCCCGATGCGATAAGCCTCCCTGGCAGCTATAGGCTCAGCGATGAGGAGCATCTCGCTCGCCTTCCCCCTGCCCACGATCCGCGGCAGGCGCTGGGTGCCGCCGCCACCGGGGATGAGCCCGTAGGAGGTCTCGGGGAAGCCGAATCGAGCGTTCTCCGATGAGATCCTGATGTCGCAGCTCAGTGCCAGCTCCAGGCCAGCGCCCAAGGCATCTCCATTGATGGCAGCGATCACCGGACAATTCACGGCAGCCACTGCCCTTGAGGCGAGACTGGCTGGATTCATTCGACTCAACTGGTCCAGGCTGAAAGAGGAGAGTTCATCGAGGTCAGCACCCGAGCAGAATGTCTGGCCAGCGCCAGTGATGATGACTGCTCTGACCTCTTCGTCCTGGTTTATCTCGCGGCAGGCGTCGCCGAGCTCGTTTGCCAATTCGAGGTTTATGATATTGCTTGCGAGTGGCCGGTTGAGGGTGAGCCAGACGGTCTGCTCTTCCTTCCTGTAGATTATCGTTTTATGGGGCATCGATGTTCCTTGACTCGGGATTCAGCGCAAATCTTAACTGACACACTAAGCTATGTCAAGGAACTGTACTCACGACTGCTTGCCTTCGTTTTTATGCGGCGATATACTGTGGGAGGGGAAGCGAAGATGGCTTACGATGCTGCCCTGGCAAAGGCTCTCGATGAGATGAAGGGTATTACCCCCTATGCCGTCGCCTCAAAGAGCGGGACGGATTACGACGGCAGCAGGTTCAGAATACCCTTCTTTGATCGCGTCTTCCTGGTATACTACCCCGAAATCAAGGTGGCTGAGGAAGGCAATTCAGCCCCGGTGCCGCAGTGGCTGGAGATTATACTGTTGCATTATCTGCTGCAGGCCAATGGCGTCTCTGTGGCCGATGAGTGGATAGCTTACCGACAGCTTCCCGGCGCACCCCTCTCCGAGTTTAGATTTGTTCAGATGGCGATAGACCCCCTGCTCCGCACCTTGGGCGGGGACGTTGAGACATTCAAGAAGGCTGGTGAGGCTGTGGGGGGCATCCCGATAACGCGCACCGGCGACGCCGCCTTCAAATTCATGGCGCTTCCCAAGATCCCCATGGCCTGCATATTCTACCAGGGTGAGGAGGGGATACCTTCCTCAGTCAACATCCTCTTCGATGCTGCTGCTGAAAACTATCTGCCCACGGAGGACCTTTCGTTGCTGGGTGTTTACCTTGTCGGTGTAATGAGGAAGGCTAAATCGGCATAATGCCGCGATGAGAATTTCTAATCTATCCGTGCTCTCCCTCGATTTTCCTTTTCGCTGCCTGCACGATCTCGTTTGACAGAGCCTGACCACCCCGGCGAACCAAGAAAGCCAGGAGTCCTGAGACCTCGCCGCCGGCGGTGAGCCTCGTCCCCCCATTCACCGGTTCAAAGGCGTAGTAGCGTGTCATCCTGGTGCCCAGGACCTTTCCTTGCATGACAGCGTGCCGCCCGGGGACGAATTCGGTGATGGTCATCAACAACCTGACTGTGATGATAGACTTGGCTGTGACACGAATCTGCGAGCCCTCTCCCAAAGCGCCTTCGGAGAGCTTCTCGATCTTCTTTATGGACGGTATCCATTGGGGCCACTGCTCAAGCTCGTTCACCAACGCCCAGACCTTCTCTGGGGGAGCATCGATCTCAACGCTGCTGCTGAACTTCAATTTCATGTCTTTTCACCTCTGTAGTATCCTGCTAGCTCCCTTCGCTTATTCTCCTCAGTATGTCCCAGAAAGCTCCCCGGTATCCCGCCTTGATGGCATTAGCCAGGACGGTGTTGTCGTTGTAATTGTAGTTCTTATCGGCGCCTGCCGCGGTGCTGAAGAAGAAAAAGCGCTCGTCGCCATTGACAAGTTCGGCGAGGTACCCGAGGGCATCGGGGCCCAGGCTTGAGGATACATAGTAGATAGGGGCGAAGAAGTCATCATTTCCCGAGGCGGAGCCGTGCAAACTGGGGTTCTCGTTCAGCGGACCTTGCTTGCGAACTAGCTCTGCCAGTTTGGTTTGCGGGAAAATACGTACCCCCAGGGAAGCACCAACCCTGTTTGGAGAGATCCTTTTCATGGTTTCGATGGTTTCCCTCAGCGATTGCCTGGTTTCGCCCGGCCCGCCAAGAAGGAGGTCGTACATGGATATGATACCCTCCTTGCGGCAGGCATCAGCCGTCTGGCTCAGGTCTTCCACCGAGAAGTCCCGTCCCAGTGAGCGGAGCATGCGGTCGCAGCCACTGTCCACCCCAAAGTTGATCCCGGCACATCCCGCTCTTCGCAACAAAGCCGCTAGTTCTTGGGAAAAACCTGCAGGACTGGCATAGGTATACCACCTGAGCTTGTCCCCCAGACCCCGCTCGACCATCTCCAGGCATACCTCGCGGGCATGTTGCTCGGGGATATTGAACTCGCTGTCGCATAGATGGAGATGGTCGATACCCATATCGAGCAGGGCTTTGATCTCATCGGCGACGCTCTGAGGAGAACGGAGGCGGAGCCTTTTTCCTTTGCCCACAGGGTCGACGCAGTAGATGCAGTCTTTGGGGCAGCCTCGTTTGGTCTCGATACAGCCCATGCCGCCTTCGACAAAATAGCGATGGTTATCAACTGCGCTTCGCTCGGGTGTGGAGATGCGACTCAAATCGAGGTACTTTGCAGGATTGGTGTGGAACCTGCCCTGGCTCCGATATACGAGGCCGGGCACGTCCTCGTAATCCTCATTTGCCGCGATCCTGTTAGTGAGCAGCACCAGTGATAGCTCCCCCTCTCCCCAAATGCCGAAGTCGAGATCGTAGTAGCTCAGGATGTCTTGGGGCATGATCGAGAATCCGGAGCCACCCAGGATTATAGGAGCGGAGGTTTGTGCTTTCAGGGAGTCGATTACCTCTTTGTACTTGGCAATGCAGAAATCTTGGGTGACAAAGGAGGAGTCGTCGGCGTTGCGCAGAGAGACCGCTACTGCTAATACCTGATTGCGAGCAAAGTAGCTCTCAAGTTCGGGTAAAATGTCGGTTGCAAAGCAGAGGTCGAGGATGTCTACCTGGAACCGGTTTTCCTTGAGGGCATGAGCGAGGTAGTCCAGCGCGAGAGGGGCTACAGGTGGCTTCATCTGGTTGGGATTGACCAGAAGCACCTTGCCCTGTTTTTGGGGCGAGCTTGTTGCAGCAGGCATCAGACCTTTTCAGCCAGGCCGTTGACCTTCTTCAGCCAGGACAGGGCGGTGCTCATCGCTGGCTCGCTAAGGCGCAACTTGTGCTCCCCGCCTTCGATGATAGCGATGTCCTTGGGTTTTCCAGCCTTGTGGTAAAGCTCCCAGGCGTGGCTGGGGTCGACGGTCTGGTCGCTGTCGCCATGGATTATCAGAATGGGGCGAGGGGCGATCTCGCGTATCCACTTGAGCGGGCTGACCACCTCGAAGCCCCTGGCCCATTCATCGACAGATGGTGGAAAGTTGCTGTCCCTGATTATGCCCACCTGGCGACAGTGCTCCAGGAATTCCTCAATTCTGCTGAACTCGGAGATGTCGAAGAATCGGGCGGGACAGGCACAGGTGACAACAGAGGATACCCTTCCATCCTTCGCCGCACAATAAACCGAGGCCAGTGCTCCGCCGCTGAATCCCATCACCGACAGCCGTGATTTGTCGACCACATCGAGCTGGCCCAGATAGTCAATCGCCGCCTCTAAATCCCGCGTCCAGCCCAATATGTCGAAATTGCCCTCACTCTCGCCCGTGCCCCTGAAATTGAAGATGAGGACAACAAACCCTTGACTGCAAAACCTCTCGGCAAGCACGGGATAGCCTCTGTCTGCGGGGTCTGGGGTTCTTCGGGCTGGGACGCCGTGGCAGATACAAAGCGTGGGATGGAGGCCTTGGCCACCGGGCAGGTAAACCTCCGCCACGAGGCGAAGGCCATCTACTTCGAGTCTAGCCCTTTCCACCGATCCAGAATTCACCGTCTGCTCCTTCTGGCAAGAGCACCCTCGATTTCTGAAATTGGCTGAGGTTTATCAGCAATTTTCCGAATTAGTTATTAT
>SOKG01000075.1 GCA_004376205.1 Dehalococcoidia bacterium
AAGAGGGCTTTGGACTGTGATGTCTCTAAGAAGAGGTCGTCCAAGATTCCTGCTCAGATATTCACTACTGACCCCAATCAACTCCTCACCGATCCCGCAATAGATATCATCATCGAGGTCATAGGCGGCGAGACCGAAGCCTTGGAGTACATAAAGGAAGCGCTCTCAAGGGGCAAACACGTCGTCACCGCCAACAAGGAGGTCATAGCCAAGCATGGGCTTGAGCTACTAGCTCTAGCTGCTAGGCATAAAGTCGATATCCGCCACGAGGCCAGTGTGGGCGGGGGCATACCGCTAATAAACCCCTTCAAGCATGACTTACTGGCAAACAAGATATCGGCTATCCATGCCATAATCAACGGCACTACCAACTATATCGTCACCAGAATGGCAAACGATGGACTGGACTTCGCAACTGCCCTGAGACAAGCTCAAGAGCTAGGCTACGCCGAAGCCGATCCTGCCAACGATATTGATGGAGTAGATGCCGCCTACAAACTTGCTATACTCGCTACTATTGCCTTCGGCACTGAGATTCGTCCTGAGGACGTCTATCGTGAGGGCATTTCCCGTCTTACCGCCCGTGACTTTTGCTATGCAAAGGAACTGGGATATGCCATAAAACTGCTCGCCATCGCCAAGGAGGAGAACCATTCCATACAGGTAAGGGTTCATCCCGTCTTTATTCCCCAGGATCTTCTCTTGGCAAAGGTTGACGGTGTCTTCAATGCAATCCAGGTGGAAGGGGATTTGACAGGAAGGGTGATTTTCTACGGACGCGGTGCTGGCCCCCTGCCCACCTCGAGTGCGGTTGTTGCTGACGTCATACATCTTGCACAAGACATCAAGCTTGGGCTGCACCCAAGGCCCCAGCCCCAATTCTCCCAATCTAAGAAGATCATGCCCATCTCCCAGATTGAGACCCGCTACTATATGCGGATGACCACCGCTGATCGCCCTGGAGTGCTGGCACAGATCTCCAAAATCCTGGGAGATAACCTCATCAGCATCTCCTCGGTGATTCAGAAGGAGACGGATGTCGCCTCGCAGAGGGCAGAGATCGTGCTCATGACCTATCCAGCCCGGGAGTCTGCAGTCCAACAGGCCTTGCAGGAGATAGAAAAGCTGCCGATGGTTCAAGAGATAGGCAATCTAATCAGGGTCGAAGACTAGGGGACAAGATGGAGCAGTGCCTTCTCGCCAAATATCGAGATTTCCTCCCCACAACCCCACAGACCCCGATTATTACCATCGGCGAGGGTGATACTCCACTGGTCAGGTCGCAGAGGCTGGAAAGAGAGATCGGCTGCGGTGAGCTCTATTTCAAGCTGGAGGGATGCAACCCCACCGGCTCCTTCAAAGATCGGGGAATGGTAGTCGCCGTAGCCAAGGCTATAGAGGCACAGAATTCCGCCATCATCTGCGCATCCACCGGGAATACCAGCGCCTCGGCGGCAGCATACGGCGCCGTCTGTGGACTCACCACATTCGTCATCGTCCCAAGAGGGAACATCGCCCTGGGCAAGCTAGCCCAGGCGCTAATATATGATGCTAGGATTCTCGCCATAGATGCCAATTTCGATAAGGCACTTGAGCTAGTGCGCGTCCTGGCTCAAAAGCATCCAATAGCCCTGGTCAATTCCTTGAATCCCCACCGCATCGAGGGGCAAAAGACCGCCGCCTTTGAGATCGTCGACGCTTTAGGCGATGCCCCGGATTACCTTTTCATCCCGGTGGGAAATGCCGGCAACATCACCGCCTACTGGAAGGGGTTTGTCCACTATAAGCAAGTGGGAAGAGCTGCCAGCACCCCGAAGATGATGGGCTTTGAGGCGGAGGGATCGGCAGCTATTGTACGGGATAAGGTGATACCTGATCCCAAGACTGTCGCCTCGGCAATACGTATAGGCAATCCCGCCAGCTGGCGGGGAGCAGTTGCTGCCAGAGATGAATCTGGCGGTGAGATCGACTGTGTCAACGATGAGGAGATCCTGGATGCCTATAGACTGCTCGCCGCAAAAGAAGGCGTCTTTGGTGAGCCAGCATCGGCTGCCTCACTAGCCGGGCTTATCAAGCTAGCAAAAAGCGGCTACGATTTCTCCGCTAGGAAGGTGGTCTGCGTGATCACAGGAACAGGACTGAAAGACCCGGATACCGCCATCCAGAGTGCCAAGCCCCTCACTGAGCTGCCAGCCGATCTCGAGACTTTGGAAAAGGTGATAGTCCAAGGTTGATTGTCTGAGGCCAATGGTATTTGGCTCAGAACAATCTCCAGAAGGAGAAGCGCTGTGATAGATAAGACGAAGATCGAGCAAGCGGTGGCTTCCATCATCGAGGCTATTGGTGAAGACCCCAAGCGGGAGGGCCTAGTCGGTACCCCAAGACGGATTGCCGAGATGTACGATGAGGTCTTTGCCGGCATTTACCACGATCCAAAACAGGAGCTACAGGTAGGCTTCGAAGAAGAACATCATGAGATGGTGATCCTGAAGGACATCCCCTTCTATTCAATGTGTGAGCATCATTTCCTTCCATTTTACGGTTCAGTGCATATAGGCTATATCCCGAGCGGTCGAGTTGTTGGCGCCAGCAAGATGGGAAGAGTAGTGGAGCTATTGGCCAAACGACCACAACTGCAAGAACGGCTAACCACGCAGATCGCTGATACCATAGTTGAGGTGCTGCAACCTCAAGGTGTTGCCGTGGTTGTTCAAGCCGAGCATCTGTGCATGAATATGCGAGGTGTGAAAAAACCAGGTAGCAATATCATAACCTCTGCTACCAGGGGCCTCTTCAGACGAAGTCCTCTAACTCGCTCCGAGTTTCTCTCTTTGGTACAGGGCAAATAGCCACCCCTGAGCATTTCGGAGGAACGTCAGCACAGGAATCGTGGCCATTGCCTAGCAGCCAACGCGTATCCACACCTTGTCCGCCACGTAAGAATCTGATAGAATGGAAGCTAAGGCGAGGGTTTACCCCAAATCGAAATACAGTGCCCATACAAAGGGAGATAGTGGGATAGCATGATATCAGTTTCCAGGCTACTCTGCGGCGCTGTTGCTCCTGGTGACGAGCTTCGCTATGGTGGCAAGAGAGTCTATTCTGCGAATGCTGTTGAACAGCGCCCTATAGTAGTATGGAATTGCACTAGGCGCTGTAATCTCCACTGCGTCCACTGCTACGCTAACTCAAATGATAGCATCCACGTCGGTGAGCTAAGCACCCAGGAAGCGAAATCCTTCATACAGGACTTATCCAGTTTCGGGATCCCAGTCCTTCTTTTCTCCGGTGGCGAACCGCTTCTGAGAGATGATATCTTCGAGCTAGCTATCTTTGCCAGGGAGCTGGGTATCAGAGCGGTGCTCTCAACCAACGGAACGCTGATCACAGAGAGAACAGCGCAAAGGATCAAGGAAGTAGGCTTCGGTGAGGTAGGGATCAGCCTGGATGGCATCGGTGCCAATAACGACAGGTTTCGGGGATTCAAGGGTGCTTATGACGCTGCTCTTCAAGGGATTCGAAGTTGTGTTGCGCTGGGCCAAAAAGTCTCCCTTAGATTCACCATTACCCGCTCCAATTACCGAGACATCCCTGCCATCTTTGAGCTTATTGAGCTAGAGAGAATCGATCGGGCTTGTTTCTACCACCTGGCCTATGTGGGACGAGCGGGCAGGATGCAGGTCGACGATGTTACTCCTGACGAAACCAGGGCTATAGTAGACTTGATATTCGAAAAGACCCTTGATCTGCACCAACGCGGGCTGAACAAAGAGATCCTCACCGTCGACAACCACGCTGACGGTGTATACCTCTACCTTAGAGTCAAGCGAGAGCAGCCGGAGCATGCTGCTGAGGTTTTCGATCTTCTGCGCAGAAACGGTGGCAACAACGCAGGACTGCTGATAGGCGCAGTGGATAACCTGGGAAACGTCCACGCTGACCAATTTTGGTGGCATTACTCCTTCGGCAACGTACGTGAGCGCAAGTTTGGAGACATCTGGCTCGATACCTCGGACCCATTAATGCGGGGACTGAAGGATCGAAAGCCTTTGCTGAAAGGTCGCTGCGCTAGGTGCCAGTATCTTGACATATGCAAGGGCAATCTCCGTGTGCGCGCCGAGGCAGTATACGGAGACGTGTGGGCTGAAGACCCTGCCTGCTATCTCACCGATGAAGAGATCGGAATAGATGAACCTTCAACTGAGGTCTAAGTAATTGGACGTAGCTGCACCCAATCTTCGTTTAATAGCCTGGGAGATAACCCGTAGCTGTAACCTGTACTGCTCTCATTGCCGGTCTTCGTCAACTAGCGACCGGTATGCCAATGAATTGTCCAGCGAAGAGTGCTTCTCTGTGATCGACAACATACTTGAAATCGGCAAGCCCATCGTTATACTCAGCGGCGGAGAGCCCCTACTGCGCGACGATTTCTTCGACATCGCAAAATATGCTGCCGACAAAGAATTGCGTGTTGCTGTAGGCAGTAATGGTACCCTGGTCACTAAAGAAATAGCTGCCAGAATGAAGGAAATCCCTATCTCACGGCTGGGCATAAGTGTGGACTTCCCCACCCCTGCGCTCCAAGATCAGTTTCGGGGCATGTCAGGCGCCTTTGATGCCGCCCTGCAGGGCATAGAGAACGCCATTAACTGTGGAGTCGAGGTCCAGATCAATAGCACTATCACCAAGCTCAACGCATGTTATCTCGATGATCTCCTCTCTTTAGCCCTAGATTTAGGCGCAGTAGCCTTTCACCCTTTCATGCTGGTGCCCACCGGTCGGGGCAAGGAGCTTGAGTCACAGGAATTACCTCCAGAGGAATACGAGCGCATACTCCACTGGATCTGTGATAAACAAGCAGAGATGGGAGAGCGGATATTCTTCAAGCCTACCGATGCACCGCATTACATCAGAGTAATGCTCCAACGGAATAGGAATAGCCAGACCCAAGGAACCCCCGACATCCAGGAAGAAATGAACTCGCTCACGCGAGGCTGCCTAGCAGGCATAGGGTTTTGCTTTATCTCCCATGTGGGGCGCGTGCAAGGCTGTGGTTATCTCGATGTTGAAGCCGGAAACATAAGAGAGCAGAGCTTCAGCGAAATCTGGCGAAATTCGCCCCTATTTAACGACTTGCGTGATTATTCCAAGATCAAGGGCAAGTGCGGGATTTGCGAGTATAAGGTAGTCTGCGGAGGCTGTCGCGCTCGTGCTTATGAGGTCACGGGCGACTATCTGGCAGAAGAGCCCTACTGCATCTACCAGCCAGCGCCAGCAGTCAGCTCCTCAACCTCGGCCCTTAGTAATTCAAAAATCCAAAGGACGCATGTGAGGCAATAGCGAAACAAATCTCCCACTATACTAAGGTATCAATTTGCGTCTTGTTGTATAGCATTAAGGAGTACAAGAAGGAAAAGGCCCGATACTTTAGCGAACTCAGTTGAGCATCTTTATGTCAACATATTATCCTATTTTCTTGAACATCCATGGAAGGAAATGCGTTGTTGTGGGGGGCGGTGAGGTGGCTGAGCGCAAAGCGAGGGCACTCGCAGGCCAAGGGGCGTCGGTCACCGTGATAAGCGCTCGTGTTTGCCACGGATTAGCACAACTGGCACAACAGGGCACAATCCAGATATCAGCGCGAGATTATCAGTCTGGAGACCTTAAGGATGCCCTGATTGCCATAGCAGCTACAGACGACCCCACGGTTAACGTGGAGGTAGCTCGTGAGGGGCGAGAAAGAGGAGTCTTGACCAATGTAGTCGATGACCCGGAACATTCAGATTTCATAGTGCCATCGCTACTTCGCCGCGGGGACATCAGTATCGCAGTTTCCACCGGCGGGAAGAGCCCAGCATTGGCGAGGAGGATTCGCACAGAGCTTGAGCAAAGCTTTGCTTCGGAATATGCCTCGCTAGCACTCCTGATCTCGGAAGTACGCCAGGAACTCAAGAGAGACTCGATACATGTAGATGGCAATGCGTGGCAGAAAAGTCTTGACCTGGAGCCGTTGCTTGATATGCTAAAGAAAGGCGAATTCGAACAAGCCAAGGAAAAGCTTCTCTCCAACCTTCTACGTAAATGAAATAGTCAAACCCTGATCTGGGGAGCAAGAACAAATGCACGTTTTGGCAGTAGGTCTAAATCATCATACAGCCCCCCTCGAAGTTCGAGAGAAGCTTGCTCTTGGCAGTTGGCAGCTAAAGGAAGCGTTAATCTCGCTATTTGACCATGGCCCTGAAGGAATAATCCTCTCCACCTGCAACCGAACCGAGGTATATACACTGGCGGACGAGCATTACTCCGAAAGAACGAGGGTGGAGGACTTTCTGAGCGAACTTGCAGATATGTCAGTATCTGAGCTCTCTCCCCATCTCTATGCATTTCAACAGGAAATGGCGGTGAGCCATCTTTTCAGAATCGCCTCCGGTCTGGAATCCATGATACTGGGAGAATACGAAGTTCTGGGACAGGTACGCCAAGCTTTACAGGATGCTGAAAGCACTGGCCTCATCAGTCCACCTCTTCTGAATCTATTCCAGCAGGCAGTGAGGGTTGGTCGGCGGGCTCGCCTTGAAACAGGTATCAGCAGAAATTCGGTTTCTGTGAGCTCCGTTGCCATAGATTTAGCCAAGAAAACGTTTGATGATCTCTCGAACTGTAAGGTATTGGTTATCAGCGCTGGAGAGGCAGGCAAGTTAGCGGTAAAGGCACTGGTCAAGCATGGCATATCTCAATTGATAGTTACCAGCCGCTCCTATGAGAGAGCACTGGCTCTGGCATCTGCACACGGTGGCAAGGCCATACCCTTTCACCACTTGAAGGAGCCCTTAATTGAAGCTGACATCCTCATCACTTCCAGTGGAGCACCTCATTTTATCCTGGAGCCTTCGGTTGTGGCAGAGGCAATGCAAAGTCGGCCACATCGCCCGTTGGTGCTCATTGATATCGCTGTGCCGCGTGACATAGATCCCCGGGTAAAGGATATCGAAAACGTCTACCTTTACGACATCGATGACCTCGAAACGGTTTCTGGATGGAACCATCGAAAAAGAGCGAAGGAAAAGGGAAAGGTTATGACCATCGTTGACGCCGAGGTGGCGAAGTTTATGCCCTGGTGGCACTCACTGGAAGCAGTACCAACGATTACAGCTCTGGTGAGCAAGGCTGAAAAGATACGCCGTACCCAGCTCACAAGGACTCTAGGCAAAATGCAGATGTCTGATGAAGATCGTGCTGCGATAGATGCTATGACGCAGACGATCATAAAGAAGATACTGCATGATCCTATTCGTTATCTTAGGAACAGTGATCAGCGCGACAATTATATCCAAGCAGTTCAGGAACTCTTTGACCTGGATAACAAGGTTTCATCCTAGCTTAACCCTTAGATAATGGTTTTGTGGGCAAAAGAAGCATCATCGTAGGTTCGCGTGGAAGCAAGCTGGCATTACTGCAGACCGAGCTGGTCGTGCAGCGATTGCGTGAGAGCTATCACGACCTGGAATTCCATGTTAAGCGCATAAAGACAAGCGGTGATCGTGATCGCACAACATCCCTGGCCGAAATAGGAGGACAAGGGATATTCACAAAGGAACTGGAAGAGGCGTTGCTTTCTGGGGAGATAGATATGGCTGTGCACAGCCTGAAGGATATGCCCACCGAGCTTAGCTCGGAGTTCAAGTTGGCTGCTGTGGGAATGAGGATTGATGCCAGAGATGCCTTCCTTTCCAGATCGGGAAAGCCCCTTTCCGAGCTACCAGAAGGAGCTTGCGTAGGGACTGGGAGTGAACGTCGAGCCGTTCAACTTAGAGTTTTCCGGCCCGACATTCAGATTCGCCCCTTGAGGGGCAATATAGACACCCGCCTGAGCAAGCTATACTCAGGCGAGTTGGAGGGTATTATAGTGGCTGCTGCAGCTATGCTGCGAATGGGCTGGGAGGACAGAATAACGGAATATCTACCTATTGAGCTTTTCCTCCCTTCGGTGGGGCAAGGCGCCCTCGCTGTTGAGATAGGGGCTTTGGACCAAGAGCTGTCTGGCCTCCTGTCTGTGGTAAACGACGAGCCAACCTGGCAGAGCGTCCAAGCGGAACGAGCTTTCCTCAGCGCCCTTGGCGGCGGTTGCCGGGCCCCGATTGCAGCCCTAGGCACGGTAGCTGACAACAGTCTGCACTTGGAGGGAATGGTGGCTAGCAGCGACGGCAGCAGGACTCTACGGGCTGCTGAAGATGGGTCCCCTGCTGATCCTGAAAAGATAGGCAAGCTTCTGGCTGAGAAGCTTTTGTCTTTGGGCGCTCGAGAGTTTATCGCGAGAAAGGCAGATGAAGAGGATTGCTAAGGGAAAAGTCTGTCTGGTAGGCGCCGGTCCCGGCGATCCGCAGCTCATCACTGTGAAAGGGCTGAAGTGCATCGCCGAAGCCGATGTCATAGTGTACGACCGCCTGGTGAATGACCGATTACTCGAAGCAGCTCACCCTCAGGTGGAAAAGATATATGTTGGCAAGTCATCCTCTGGCCATATGATGAGCCAGGTAGAGATAAATGACCTGCTCGTCAGCAAAGCCAAAGAGGGAAAGGTAGTAGTGCGTCTCAAAGGCGGCGACCCGTTTGTCTTCGGGCGTGGCGGCGAGGAGGCTGAAGCCCTGGCGGCCCAGGGCATTCCCTTCGAGATAGTCCCCGGTGTCACGTCGGCAACGGCAGTTCCCGCCTATGCTGGAATACCTGTTACCCACCGTGGTCTTGCTTCATCTATGGCCATAGTCACTGGACACGAGGATTCTACAAAAGGAGAATCAAGCATCGCATGGGAAAAGCTTGCTACCTGCTCTGACACCTTGGTCTTTCTTATGGGCATGGAGCATCTTCCGCAAATAGTAGAGCAACTACTCGCAAATGGCAGGCCACCGACAACCCCAGTCGCATTAATTCGTGATGGTACTGGTCCTCGACAACAGACCATTGTTGCTACCCTGGCCAATATCGCAGCACAGGCGGCCGAGAACAACTTCACACCGCCAGCAGTGGTCGTAGTCGGAGACGTCGTTTCTCTGCGCGACAAGCTATGTTGGTTCGACAACCGGCCCATCTTCGGCAAGCGCGTATTGGTGACCAGATCCAGGCACCAGGCCAGCAAACTCAGCGAGCTACTAGCCCAGCAGGGTGCAGAACCCATTGAGATGCCCACCATTGCAATTGAGGCAATGCCCGACTACCAAGAGCTTGACACGGCTTTGGCTGGATTGTCCCACTACGCTTGGGTGATATTCACCAGTGTCAACGGTGTCGACGCCTTTTTGGGTCGTCTCCAAAAGCAGGCGTTGGATGCCAGAGCGCTAAGAGGCATAAAGATATGTGCCATAGGACCAGCAACTGCCAAGGCCTTGGCACAGCATGGTCTGGTAGCTGACTATGTGCCCAAGGAATATATCTCTGAGAGCATTATAGAAGGTTTTGCGGATAAGGATATACCGAGCAAGCGTATTCTTCTACCGCGTGCAGAAGAAGCCCGCCCCGAGCTTGTGGAAGGGCTCAAGCGCCTCGGAGCGCTGGTGGATGAGATATCCGTGTATAGGACTGTACAGCCCTCGGAAGCGCTTTCCCGAGGGAAGCAAATGCTCATAGGCGGCGAGATCGACATCACCACATTCACCAGCTCCTCTACGGTGCGCAACCTCATTTCTTTGCTAGCTAGAGACTGGCAATCTGTGAATAATACTACAGTGGCCTGCATTGGGCCGATAACGGCCGCCGCTGCTATTGATTCAGGGCTGACGGTGGATGTGGTGGCCAGAGAACACACAATCCCCGGTCTGGTGCAAGCTATCGTTGAACGATATGAACAGGTTGGGAAGGCCTGACATGGCTCCTTTTCCTCAACTACGTCTGCGGCGTCTTCGCCGCACAGAGCCCCTGCGAAAGATGGTTCGCGAGACAAGGGTCAATATCGACGACCTGATCTATCCCCTCTTCGTCGTCCCCGGCCAACGTGTCAAGGAAGAGATCGCGTCAATGCCGGGCAATTTTCATCTGTCAGCCGATCAGCTATCTCAAGAAGCTGAAGAGATATTGAGATTGGGAATCCCGGCAATCATACTTTTTGGCCTGCCGGAAACTAAAGATGAGCTGGGGTCTGCTGCCTATGCCTCCGATGGTATCATTCAGAAGGCGGTGCGCGACATCAAGAGAGCAGCGCCCGACCTCATAGTAATCACAGATGTCTGTTTATGCCAATATACAAGTCATGGACACTGCGGGGTAATAGATGATGATTACGTTAATAATGATAAGACGCTGGAGCTGATAGCTAGAACGGCGCTCTCCCACGCCGAAGCTGGTGCAGACATAGTAGCTCCCTCTGACATGATGGATGGGCGTGTTGCTGCAATCCGCGCTGCTTTAGATGACAGCGGGCTTCATAGCACCGTCATTATGGCCTATGCAGCGAAGTACGCCTCCGCCTTTTACGGGCCTTTTCGCGACGCGGCAGAATCCGCTCCACAATTTGGAGACCGGCGCTCCTACCAAATGGATCCTGCAAATGTGCGCGAGGCCTTGAGAGAGGTGGAACTAGATATCGCCGAGGGAGCTGATATAGTGATGGTAAAGCCCGCCCTCGCCTATCTCGATGTAATCAGAAAGGTGCGCGATGCCTTTAATCACCCGCTGGCTGCCTACAGCGTAAGTGGCGAGTTCTCGATGATCAAGGCCGCAGCACGAAATGGTTGGTTGGATGAAAAACAAACAGCCTTGGAGGTCATTACCGCTATAAAGAGGGCTGGGGCTGATATGATCGTGACTTACTACGCCAAAGAGGCAGCTCACTGGCTAACGTCCGGTTGATCAACCCGCCATTATTGTCTGGTACGGAGGATATCGACTTGGCAATGCCCCGGAAGCGGTCTGCAGAGCTTTTCGAGGAAGCACAGAGGTACCTGCCCGGAGGAGTGAATAGCCCGGTTAGAGCGTTCAAGGCGGTCAACGGGCAGCCGCTATTCATAAAACGGGCACAGGGGGCCAGGCTATACGACGAGGATGATAACGAATTCCTGGATTACGTTTGCTCCTGGGGCGCGATCATCCTTGGACATTCTCACCCAAAGGTTACCTCCGCTCTCAAGCAAGCGGTAGAAGGTGGCACCAGCTTTGGTGCCCCTACCGAGCGAGAAACCACCCTCGCCAAATTGATAACCTCGGCTGTGCCCTCCGTAGAGATGGTGCGCTTCGTCAACTCAGGCACCGAGGCCACGATGAGCGCACTGCGTCTGGCACGAGCATTCACTGGAAGAGACAAAATCATGAAGTTTGCCGGATGCTACCACGGCCACTTCGACGGACTGCTGGTAAGAGCGGGATCCGGCGTAACAACCCTGGGATTGCCCGACAGTCCAGGAGTGCCTGCATCGTACACTCAGAATACGCTGGTTGCCCCATATAACGACTTGAGGGCAGTGGAGCAGCTCTTCACCGCTTTTGGCAAGGACATAGCAGCCATTATTGTCGAGCCTGTAGCTGCCAATATGGGAGTGGTAGCACCGCGCTCTGGATTTCTTCAAGGCCTACGTGAGATCACCAGCAGCAGCGGTGCCCTTCTCATCTTTGACGAGGTGATAACCGGCTTTAGGGTGGCTTATGGCGGTGCTCAGGCCCTTTACGGGGGCACGCCAGACCTCACCTGTCTGGGCAAGATCATTGGCGGAGGCCTGCCGACAGGGGCATACGGTGGCAGGAGAGAATTAATGGAGCTGATTGCTCCTCTTGGTCCGGTATATCAAGCGGGGACTCTATCGGGCAATCCGCTGGCAATGGCAGCCGGCATAGAAACGCTAGAAATTCTGGGCCAGCCGGGAATCTATGAGCAGTTAGAAGAGAGGGCGAGTGCCTTAGAAAATGGGCTGACCCGTCTAGCTGCTGAATCAGGGGTAGCTGCGTTTACCTCCAGGGTAGGCTCCATCCTAACCCTGTTCTTTGCAAAGCAGGAGGTGACCGATTATGAGTCGGCTCTGTCTTCGGACACCAAATTGTATGGCCGTTTCTTCAATCACATGTTAGAACGTGGAATTTACCTCGCCCCGTCGCAGTTTGAAGCAGCCTTCGTCTCGCTGGCACACACCGAAGAAGACATTGACGCCACCCTCAGAGCGGCGGAAGAAGCCTTATCTCACATCTCTTGATAGAATGAAGCCCAATTGGCTTGACTAAGCCCAACCGAGATGATATAGTCGGCTTCACCAGCGCCCGGCGCTGTTTATATAATTGACTCGGATTCATATAAGTACTAGACAGTAAGGAGGTCTTAATGAGTGCCCAGCAGTTCAGGTACCTGTTCACTCCGATACAGATTGGTCCATTCACCGTGAAGAACAGGATAATGGTCGCACCGCACAGCCCCCTGATGGGAAAGGACGGCTTGCCCGACGAGGAGTTTATCCATTACGAGATCGACAAGGCGAAGGGTGGGGCAGGATGGGTATCCATGTCCGTTGGATATACCGAGCCTCGTGATATAATTTTTCAGAAGCCTAATGCGGGCCATTACGACAGGCACAAGTGGCTGTGGAAGAAAGAGGTAATCCCCGGTTTAAAGAGGATTGCCGAAGCGGTTCACGAATACGGCTCCTTTTGTAGCTTCCAGGTTTACTCGGCAACCCTGGGGAACAAGCGCGGGCCATCAGGAGTCCCGTGCGGCGCCTATGGCGATCAAATGTGGGAGCCGGTAACCAAAGACGATATAAAGCGATATCTGGAATACCACGCCATCTGTTGCCAGAATTTAATGGAAGCCGGCCTTGACGGTGTGGACATTCACGACCACTCCGGGCTGCTAGCAGACATGCTCTCCGGCACCATCAACAAGCGCACCGATGAATATGGCGGCTCCCTGGAGAACCGTGTGAGGCTGACCATGGAGGTAATCGACCTCACGAGGAAGGTGATCGGGGAGGAAAAGACCATAGGCTACACCCTGACCGTCGATGACCTCCTGCCGGGCTCAATTGTGCCGGAGGAGGGAATACAGCTTGCTAAGTGGCTGGACGAAGATAAAAAGGTCGACTACATGATTTGCGGTATCGGCAGGGAAGTACAGTCAATGCATATGTACTTCGGGCCAATGTATCTCCCCCCCGCTTGGCAGCTTGCCCATGTTGAGCAGGTCAAAGAGGTAGTGAAGAACATCCCCATAGTCGCAGTGGGCAGGTTCAACGACCCCCTGATAGCGGAGAGCGCCCTTGCTGAGGGCAAGGCCGACGTCGTGGCAATGGCCAGGCCCCTGATCGCAGACCCGGAGCTGCCCAACAAGGCTCGAGAGGGGAGGCTGGATGACATCCGCCCCTGCATGGGATGCAACCTCTGCATATCGTACATGTTTCAAGGCCAGCCTGTAAGGTGCCAAGCAAATCCCACCATGGGCATGGAGGAGTTTGGGTGGGGAATCGGAAGCATCAAGAGTGCACCTGCAAAGAAGAAGGTGGTGGTAATTGGAGGAGGCCCGGCGGGAATGGAGGCCGCCAGAGTGGCGGCCCTTAAGGGTCACGACGTTACCCTCTATGAGAAAGCAGATGAACTGGGGGGACAGGCCCTGCTGGCAGAGAAGCTGCCGGGCAGGGAGGAGATGGGAGGTCTGATCAGGTGGCAGAAGATCCAGCTCCCACAGGCAGGCGTGAAGGTGGTTACCGGCACCGAAGTGACGGCGCAGATGGTTCTGGATATGAAGCCGGATGCGGTGGTGGTAGCGACAGGCAGCACCTGGATGCGCAACGGCTTTAATGGCGGCAGCTTCCTGGAGGTGCCAGGCTGGGAACAGGATAACGTGGTCGCCGCTGATGAAGTGGTCAGCGGAACGGCAAAGATCGGGAAGAAAGCTCTTGTCTGGGATAGTAGAGGAGACGTTATAGCCAGCGGCATCGCGGAAATGCTGGCAGACAAGGGCTGCCAGGTAGAGCTGGCAACGCCCTTCCCCAATGTAGGTGCCCTAAACCTGTTAATCGACTGTACTTACCTGCACATAATGCCCAGACTCCTTAACAAGGGGGTTGTGGTCAGTCCCGAGACATTCTGCGTCATGGTAGTGGACAAGACGGTCACGGTGCTCAACATCCATACCATGGCGATGCGGGAGATCACAGATGTGGACACAGTGGTACTGGTAACCGGGAAGACACCAAATGACGACCTCTACAATGAGCTTGAAGGCAAGGTCAAGGAGCTTTACAAAGTAGGCGAGGCCCGAAACCCCCACAATATGGGTACTGCCAATCGCGATGGCCACTTTGTAGGCAGACTTCTGTAAGACGGAATACACGGGTCGCTGACAGGGACAGTCTTGAATAACAGTCGCTATTGTTGCACAATTGAGATGGTGCTAGTTGTTCAAGTAGCTGTCCCTGTCATATTATCGAGGGGGAGAATTGCCCATAGCCGCCAACTCCCCAGCGGCGGGATACCGTTGTCAATACGGCTATAGACATGTGGGAAAATGAGCAGACTATAACCCAGGAAACGGATGCTGCACGCTCTCAACAAAAGAACGATGCCAAAGGAGTCTGGTTCTTCGCCGAACACAGGGATGGCAAGGTAGATGAGGGCTGTCTTAAGCTTGCCACTGAGGGCAGAAACCTCGCCGATAAGCTTGGCCAAGAGACATCGGCAGTAATCATTGGCAATCAAGTCAAATCCCTCGCCGGGTATTTCGGTCCCTACGGAACAGACAAAGCCCTTGTCGTTGAACATCCGCATCTGGAAACGTACAATGGTGAGGCTTATGTCAATGTTCTGGCACAACTGGTTGAGTCAGATAGGCCATCTATCATTCTGTTAGCAGCAACCACCATAGGTAATGACCTGGCGCCCAGGCTTGCTGCAAGGCTTAAAGCGGCTTTGGTGGCTCGCTATACTGAAATAGAAGTGGATAGAGAGGGAAAGCTAACTGCGCGCAGAGCCATATACAGCGGAAATGCTCAAGCTACAGTCACCCCGCTTAGAAAGCCGCTCATAGCCACCATCGATACACAGTCGCTAAGTCTGCAAAAGGCCAAAGAGGCAAAGAATACCCGCATTGTTGAAGCCAGGATACGGATAGATCCCAAGACCAGCAGAACCAGGGTAATCGATTATCTGAAGGCGGATCCCTGCGCTGTGTGCGTCAGCGAAGCCGAGATTGTTATCGGTGTTGGCAAAGGGTTACGCAGCGTCGAAAACCTCAACGCAGTGGAGGAACTGGCCCGCGTTCTGGGTGCCTCGATCGGCGGAAGCAGGCGTGCCACCGATGAACACTGGATAGTCGACGAAAGGAGAATCGGGTTAACAGGGAAAACCATAGCCCCCAGGCTTTACCTTATCTGTGGGATCTCAGGCGCTTTTCATCACACCCTTAGCATAAAGGGCTCGCAGCTAATGGTATCAATCAACACCGATCGAAGTGCCCCCATAGTCAAGATGGCTGACCTGATGGTTGTTGGAGATATGCATGAGGTAATACCAGAACTGACAAAACAGTTGCGTGAAATAGTCAAGCCAAGTGCCTGAAACCGCCATAATGCGAGCAGGAAAATGAGAACCGTTGTCTGCGTCAAACAAGTTCCAGACCCCACAATTGTTAGATTCGACATACGAACCAATAGTCTTGAGAACATCCGCTTAATAACGGACCCCGTAGATGAAGTGGCCGTTAGCGAAGCACTTAGAATCAGGGAGAAGAACGGGGGAGAAATTGCAGCAATTACTCTGGGGCCACCTAGAGCAGAGGAGGTATTAAGAAGCTGCTTGAAAATGGGAGTTGATCAAGCAATACATCTGTGTGACGAAGCCTTCGATAATCTGGATGTGCATTCAACTTCCGTTATCCTGGCAAAGCAGATCGCTAAGGTCCAGTATGACCTCATTTTTTGCGGCAATGAGTCAATGGATGAAGGCAACGGTTTTGTAGGAGCAGGGATAGCGGAAACCTTGAACTTACCCCTGGTAACGGCTGTTACCAGAATAGATATCTTCGCTGACACAAATACCGCGATCGTTCATCGGCGTCTCAAGGGTGGTGACAGAGAAATTGTAGAGAGCCCCTTGCCAG
>SOKG01000168.1 GCA_004376205.1 Dehalococcoidia bacterium
ACAGCGGCCCTCTGTTCGTCATGGGCAGATCACTGGGAAGCCTGTCCGCCGTGGAACTAGCCTCGAGCTATCCCCAGGAGACTGGGGGGTTGATCCTAGAAAGCGGCTTCGCCAGTGCGGGGCGGTTGCTGGGTTACTTGAGCTATGCCTTTCGATTCCCCCATCTGGATGAGTTTGAGAAGGCGAGCCTGGAAAACATCCGCTCCATCACCATGCCCGTCCTGCTAATTCACGGGGAATATGATGAGATAATCCCCCATGAGCAAGCGCAGGTCTTCTACCAGAACGTAGGTTCAAAGGATAAAAGGCTGCTGACCATCCCCGGAGCCGGTCACAACGACCTATTGCTAGTGGGCATGGAGCAATACTTCTCCGCCATCAAAGAGTTCGTATTCGGCCTGGAGTAACTGATGAATACCGGCATTTCAGAGATGTGGGGCCTAGACTGAGGAGTCGAGACGATGTTAAGTTTGCTGCTTTGGATCGCGCGCATGCCGCTCAGGATAGTGGCAGCTGCCATAAGCATAGTGATGGCAGTCATACTCATGCCGCTCAAGATGCTGGCATTTGGCTTGCTGATCAACGTCGCTATGTTTCTGGGTTTGATCCTAATCGTCGCCGCAGTGATCTATTTTATCGTAATAAGATGATAGCGCTTTGACCCGCGCAGGAAATGGGTTGATCGCAACTACAATTGCCCCCCCTGTCGCTTCTTCAGACTCCGCGCCGGCCCTCCTCACAGCAGAGGTAGGGTGGGTGAAGTGCCAGCGGAACCCACCAATCCCGAGCAACGTGCGGTGGGTTTCTCTTCGTTCCACCCACCCTACGAGGCTAAGCCCCTGGACTAGAAGCTGAGGATCGAATGGCAGTTCTTGGATGCTTCGTCTTGAGGGTTTTTTCACCTGCGTAGCCACGGAAAAGCCCCAGATTCCGCATCTGGGGCTTCCAAAACTATGCTACCCAATCAGTTCAAGGGTGTGTAGCCGACCCACTGGCCTCCCCCCTCTTCGTCGCCTACAACCCCCCGTTCGTGGGAGCAGAGCAAAACATAACCGAAGCTCCTTGATGAACTTCGTAGTCGTATCTTACCACCTCCGCACGCTTTTGTCAAGTGTGCCAGGGGTTGCCAACCAGGTTGGTCCAAGAGTCAGCGTCCAGTTGGCCCAACAAGATGCCAGCTTCAAATCGCGGTTTTTTGCGAACGTTTGGTAGCCAGCGAAGTTCGTGAGTTGACTTCTTGGACGGATGGTGGCACAATCAGACCCAGCCAAGCGGATTTAGAGAGGGCAAACAGTAAGGGGGGGGCGGAAATCATGCAGTTGAGTTGTCCGGTCTGCCGGGCCAAGGTAAGTAGCTTTGACCCTATGCTCGAACACCTGGTAACAGAACACGACATAAGCAAACGACAGGCCAAGTTCGTAACCAAAAAGCTGGTTGAGTGGAGACAGGGAGGTCTGGGCCGCGTTCACTTCCCTCAGGCGGGTCACAGCACAAAAAGGCATTGATTTGACGAAGGCATCAATCTGATACCCCGAAGAACCGTTTTCGGATGCTAGCAGTCCGATAGAGCCATAAAACGCGTTCATCGCAACTACAATTGGCCCCCCGTCGCTTCTGCAAACTCCGCGCTGGCCCTCCTCAGTATGACGAGCCCCCATTCTCTATCATTGCGGGCAAGCAGTCTGGATGTTATAATTCTGGGCGACGAAAGGAGGGCAAATGGCAGGGATCACATCGTATGGCGCCTACATACCGCTATACAGGTTAAACCGCCCCGACATTCAGAAGGCGTGGGATAGTATGCTGCCCATACCCGGGGAGAAAGCGGTTGCCGGTCATGATGAAGACAGCATAACGATGGCCGTCGCAGCCGCCAGGGACTGCATGACCGGTATCGACCCCCAGAGGATCGACCGTCTGTATTTCGCTTCGACGACCTCTCCCTACAAGGAGAAGCAGGCAGCATCAGTGGTGGCCGGTGCGCTGGCTCTGAGCAAAGAGACTCTCACCATGGACTTCGCCGGCTCCCTGAGAGCAGGGACCAATGCTCTCAGGGCAGCAGTTGACGCTGTCCAGTCGGGGTCGGCCAAGGGCGTCCTGGTTACCTGTGCAGAAACCCGGCTGGGGGCCCCCAGCGGCGATAAGGAGATGTCTTTCGGCGATGGGGCAGCTGCCGTTCTGGTGGCGAACTCAGGGGTCGCCGTTGACATAGTGGGCAGCGTCTCTGTCTTCCAGGAATTTCACGACATGTGGCGCTCCGACAAGGATACCTTTGTCCGCTTCTGGGAGGAGCGGTTCGTTCGGGAAGCCGGATACCTCCGTGTCGTTCCCCCAACAGTTGCCCAGGCCCTGCAGAAGTACAACCTGACCCCAGGTGACATCGCCAAAGCCGCCGTCTACGCCCCCGACCCCAGGCTGCTGGGCATGGCAGCGGGAAGGATGGGGTTTGAACCCATGGCCCAGATCCAGGACCCCTTGTATATGACCGTAGGCAATACCGGGTCCGCCCTGCCTCTAATGATACTGGTGGCAGCCCTGGAGGATGCAAAGGCAGGGGACAATCTCCTGTGCGTGGGATACGGTGATGGCTGCGACGTTTTCGTTTTGAAGGCGAATGAAGCTATCGATAAGATCAAGGACAGGAGAGGGATAAAGCATCACCTGGCATCGAAGAGGATGATACCCAACTACCTGAAGTATGTTCAGTGGCGCGGACTGATGGAAACCCAGCCACCCCCACGCCCTCCCCTGAATCACATATCGGTACCGGCGTTGTGGAGGGATATGGATTGGGGACTCTCTCTGCACGGAGTCAAATGCAAGAACTGCGGAACACCCCAGTACCCCCCGCAGAGGGTATGTGTTATCTGTCAGGCCCAGGACGACTTCGAGCCCTACAACTTCGCTGACAAGAAGGCCGTGCTCACTTCCTTCTCTCACGACAATCTGGCGGCCAGCATCGACCCGCCAACCACCATTGCAGCCGTTGACTTCGAAGAAGGGGGAAGGATCATATTCAATATGGTCGACCGTGATCCTCAAGAAGTGAAGACAGGTATGCCGGTGGAGGTGACATTCAGGAAGGTTCACTATTTCGAGGGCATTCACAACTACTGGTGGAAGTGTGCACCGATAAGGTGCTAGCAAAGCTATATTTAGAACAGCTAGATTCAAGGAGGGCAAATGGGGAACGTTAAAGGCATAAGAGACAAAGTCGCCATCATAGGAATGGGCTGCACCAAGTTCGGTGAGCATTGGGATAAGAGCAAGAATGATTTGATCTTTGAAGCGACTAAGGAGGCGCTCGAAGACGCCAAGATAGAGCCTAAAGATATAGAAGCAGCCTGGGCCGGAACCTGGGTATCAGGCTTCGATGGACGCTGCCTGGCCGATCCCCTCAAGCTGCAGTATATCCCCGTCACCAGGGTGGAAAACGCCTGTGCCTCAGGGTCGGACGCCTTCAGAAACGCCTGCTATGCAGTTGCTTCCGGAGCCTATGACATATGTCTTGCCGTTGGCTTCGAGAAGCTGAAGGATTCGGGCTGGGCCGGACTCCCCGACCAGCAGAGCCTACCCAGCAACCGGTACCCGGATCGGACTGCTCCCGGGATGTTTGCCTTGATGGCCACTACATATTTCTCTAAGTATGGCTTGAGCCCTGAAGAAGGCAAGAGAATGATAGGCATGGTCTCGGTGAAGAGCCACCACAACGGCACCCTGAACCCCAAAGCCCACTTGAAGAGAGAGGTAACCATAGCGCAGGTGATTAACGCTCCCATAGTGGCCTGGCCCCTGGGGCTCTTCGACTGCTGCGGTGTAAGCGACGGAGCGGCAGCAGCCATCGTGGTCCCTGCCGACATGGCCAAGAACTTCAGACCCGACCCTGTTTATGTCAAGGCGCTGCAGATCTCCGTGTGCCCCAGTGAGGGTGAGCTTAGAGCCGATTATGACTTCGCCCAAGTGAAAGCAACCGTTCGCGCCGGCGAGGCAGCCTACGCTGAGGCAGAGATAAAGAACCCCCGCGAGGAGATAAGCATGGCCGAACTCCATGACTGCTTCAGCATCACCGAGGCCGTTACCTGTGAGGACCTCCAGTTCAGCCTCAGAGGGAAGGTAAGAGAAGATATCGAGTCAGGGTTCTTCGAGCTAACAGGGGGCCTACCGGCGCAGCCCGACGGCGGATTGAAATCCTTTGGACACCCGATAGGCGCCAGCGGTCTGAGGATGCTGTATGAAATGTACCTGCAGCTTCAGGGCAGGGCGGATAAGCGGCAGATAAAGGACCCCAAATTGGGACTGACCCACAACCTGGGCGGTATTCCCATCAGCAACACCGTCAGTGTGCTAATTATCGGCCTTTGAATACCTCAAATAGAGAGCTTCAAGAGATACGTACTGGCCTGACTGGGCAATATCCCTAGATAGGCGTCTTC
>SOKG01000307.1 GCA_004376205.1 Dehalococcoidia bacterium
GAAATGTGTTAAGTGGACCCGCTCTGACACCCCCAATACGGGGGATTTGTGGGATGAGTTCCTCATATTGCTGCCGGACTTCTCTGTAAAGCATGTCTGCAAAATCCGATCCGTAGCGAGAGACAACAGTGTCTCTGCCAAGACTCGCCGTTTTGTCGAAGTCCTTTAACAGCTTTAGCTTTCTAGACGCGTAGTAATTGTCAATTACTTGTTTTGTCATTTACGTTCTTCTTTCTCATCCCAGAAAGGAATTCCTTGTTGGAGTCCGCCTAATTCCTATTAGTTGGTAAAATTCTGCCATCTGCCACAGTGGCTGTCTTACACGTGTTACATCATTCCATTCCGATTAGGATTTCGTTTAACCTCCCCCGGCCAACACCTCTTTCCGTTTCTCCTCTAAGGCGCTGATCAACTGGTCAAAGGAATCGGCGAATGCCTTTACGCCGTCTTTCTGTAGTTGCTCCGTGACAGCGTCGAGAGCTACTCCCACCTTGGCTAAACTGGCCAGTACACATTCTGCCTCTTCTACCCCCTCCTCAACCGATGGGCGTACCTGCCCGTGGTCACAGAAGGCATTGAGTGTTTCCAGCGGCATGGTGTTGACGCTATCTGGACCAATGAGCTCCTGCACGTAGAGAATATCCGAGTAAGCCGGGTTCTTGGTGCTGGTGCTTCCCCAAAGGGTGCGCTGGACACGAGCACCACGCTGCCGCTGGGCGGCGAACTCCTTCCCGAAAAAGAGTTCTCGGAAACGCCGGTAGACAAGCTTTGAGTTGGCTATGGCGGTCCTGCCGCGTAGTGCCAATGCCTCTTTGGTGCCAATGGTTTCCAGCTCCCTGTCCACGTAGGTATCTACGCGGCTCACGAAGAAGGAGGCCACTGAGGCGACCCGCTCGGGATGGACATTACGTCCTATGCCCCGGATGTACGCCAGTGAAACGGCCTCATAATGCTTCAAAGAGAACATAAGGGTTACATTGATGTTAATCCCTTCCGCAATGAGCGTCTCGATTGCTAGCATACCCTGTGGTGTGGCAGGAACCTTTATCATCACGTTAGGCCGATCAACAAGCTGCCACAGACGCCTAACCTCAGCGATGGTATCCTCTGTGTCGTAGGCGAGGTGTGGCGAGGCCTCAAGACTGGCAAAGCCATCGACGCCATCGGTAGAGTCGTAAACAGGACGCAGGATATCGCAAACCACCTGGATATCTTCTATGGCCAGGCGCTCATAGAGGGTCTTGGCGTCGGCGTTGGGGTTGGACTTGAGGATATCCCGTACGGCATCATCATAGTCGTTGGTCTGGGTGATTGCATTGTGAAAGATGGTAGGATTACTAGTGAGCCCACTAAGCCCGTCCTCCACCAGCTTTTTCAGCTCGCCGCTGCTGATGAGGTTCCTACGGATGTAGTCAAGCCATATCGACTGGCCTAGTTCCCGAACTGCTTTAAGCTGGTTCATGTCTTCCTCCTTTCGTTATTACTTATCTACGTCGGAATGATTATCCCCTCGGGGCATACCTCCCCATCGAGTGCGGCTCGTTCTTCGGCGGTCAGCAGTTGCTCACGTGATATGCCGAGAATAAAGACAATTTTATCAAGAATATGAGCCCACGTGCAGTGGTTAACGAAGAGCATCCCGGGGATAGTCAGCGTCCCGCCTTGAGCTATAAATCCTAGGGCAGCCGTGTGGTTGTTGGTGTTAAGCGGTTGGAGAACCCCCAGGATTGTCTCTGGTCTCGTGTGGGTGACGAATATTCGGGGCACGATTGAATCAGGGTAGAGTTCCTTCTTGAGATCAGCGGGTGCTGCGTGGGCCTGCTCGCCTTTGCTGCGAGGGATGCGGAACCTGCCCGGCTCAAGCATGTAAATGACGGAATGAGGTATATCGTGCTCGGCAAGCCTTGCCGATGCCTTCAGTACCTCCTCGAGTTGGTAGCTACCGATGGCGGTGAGTATCAGCCGCTGCTCTCCTACTTTGTGTCCTGCCCAGTCGAGACGGAGGGCGCCCTGTTCAAAGAGCTGGGTAGCCTCCTCCGGCGTAAAGAGGTCGGGCACTACCTCATATTTGGGTACCACCAGCGTCCAGATTTGCCCCTGAGTTTGGTACAAACCTCGTGTGATCACGGCGGCGGTGTTGTAGTCGGGAACGAATATTACCCTTGAGACGTCTGATACCTCACCCAGCATTGCCTCTGACATGGACGGGTCCTGGTGGGACTGTTCGTTCTTGGCGTTCTCCCACGTATTGGACGTGAGGACAAGGGGTATGGAGAGCCAACCCTGCTTGTAGCCCTGCTCCTTGCAGTGGTTGGCGAAGATTATTTCCTGGCGCATTACACCCTGCATCTTGGTGCCGAAGGCTTCATAGGTTTCAATGAGGTTGATGCCACCTTTGTTGGCCAGGGCAGCGCAAGCCACTGCCTCCTCGTTGAGGGCGGTGATGACCGCTCCGTGTACATCCTCTGGTACGGTCGGTTCGGGGTCGGTGACGCGGAACTTGAGAGCATCAAGGGTACGTATCATCCGGTTGGAGCGCATCTCGTCTGGATTACCTACGCGGGGACGCAGGTGCCGGTTGGCCTGGATGGTAGCCAGAAACATAGTGTCCACTGCATACATCGGGGAAGACCGGGTCCATGTTGACATGTCGCGTCTGTCCGAGGGCACCGGCCGGGACACGAGGGGTGGCACCTCTTTCAGTTTCACTTCCCTGTGCGCCAGTGGATGGTCGCCCTCGCGGGGTCGGTTAGAGCGATCGTGGTGCTGGAGCTTGCTGATTGCCTTGTTCAGCTCAGACAGGGGCACCCAGAGCCGGCGGGCGCTATCGTTAAAGTGGTGGGCGGCTCCGATATCGGTATGGGGATTGGCCTTAAGGGGTAAGTTATGGGCCAGATTGGTGCCCTCACCATAGAAGCCAGCGCCTTTGGGCGCTACGGCTATGCCATAGGGCAGACGCACCGGGTACTTCTGCCCCCGGGTACGTATCGCCTCAGCGGCAGCTTCAAGGCGGGATTCCATCTCGAAGATAGCCCAGACGAAGGCTGCCGGGTCCCTGCCGTCGAAGATGATGGGGTCGAAGTTATTGAGCTTAAGATGTTCCACGAACCACTCGATGCCGCCCTGCTGTGACATGGTCGTCCTCTGCTCAATGCGGCGGCCATTGTTAATCATGATGGGAGTTACCAGACCAGAGTCATCAGCCCGCCACCAGCGGGGCGCCCAGTCACTTCCCCGCTGCTCCTCAAAAGCGCCGTCGCTCAAGAACACCACCAACCGTTCCCCGGGCAGCGGCATGTGCACATACTGAAGCTCCACAAAGCCGAGGTAGCCTCCCTCAGCCGTACCACCAGCGGTATTGGCATTAACGTGACTGCCCAGAGGCGAGTCCTGTCTCCCATCTTTGCCCAGCCGATAGGAGTAAAAATCACGGACATAGCGGGTGAGTCCCTCATCGGTGAGGGAGTAACGCTCAGCATGCGCCGGTGTCATATTATTGAGCAGGAGATTTACCGTGTCAATGGCAGCCACGCAGTGCCCCTGCCCCATTATCCACGAGCGCGTGAAGCCGGTTATGGCGTTAACGGCCATGTAGCCAGAATAGGCGGGTACCATGTTAAGGACACCACCGGTATGTCCCTCGGGATTGGGTTTGAAGTCTTCCGGAAGGAGGTCGCGACCATCCAGATATACGTTTCGGGCATAAGTCTCGTGGACTGCTATCCACATGCCGGCACTTGCTATCCGGTCTAGTGCGCACAGTAGGTCGAATAGTGGTACTCCATCCCCTCTTACTCCACGGGCGGCCAGCATCTCTCCCATACCAAAGATTCGGGCCTGGGTTTCTACAGTGTGCTCTATGGGGCCGTAACCTGCCGCCCAGCGGTAGGCTGCCGGATTTTTCTTGCGGTAGAGACTCACCCGCTCTTCCCTGCGGATATCTTCCTCTACATTGGTTTTCTCTCTCTCAAGCATTTCCTCCTCCTTTCCAGGATAGTCTATTAGCTTTTTCAACGGTGCAATTCATCCGTGTTGGCAATGGCGCAGGCAGTGGACGGTATCCCGAGCGATGATCACGGCCTCATCCACCGGAATCACATAGGCGTGCACCCTAGCATCCTGGGCACTGATCCGATCCTCACAGCCTATGGCCGCAGCATTGCGGTCCTGATCCAGGATAAGCCCACACCATTCCATGCCAACCAAGATGCGGGCGCGCACCTCAGGGGCATTTTCACCAATGCCCCCACCGAAGATAACGGCATCCGCCCCACCAAGGACAGCGAGGTAAGAGCCGATGTACTTCTTTATCCGGTAGCAGAACATATTCACCGCCAGCGCGGCACGCTCATCCCCCTGGCGCTCTGCCTCCAGCAGCTCACGCATGTCCCGAGAGCGT